>PLUZ01000525.1 GCA_003162995.1 Methylocapsa sp.
CGCAGCGCCGGCGCGTCATTGGCGCCGTCGCCGCACATGCCGACGGTATGGCCGCCCTTCTGGAACGCCTTGACGAGCTTGTACTTGTCCTCCGGAAGGACGCCAGCGTAGACCGCGAATTGCTCGGGGTGGAGGTTGTCGGGGATTGGACCGGGCGGACAGACGGCGCCATCGAGCCCTACCGCATGAGCCACGATGGCTGCGGTCGCTGGCGCGTCGCCCGTCACCATCACGGTGCGAACGCCCAATCCGCGCAATTCGGTAACGAGTGCCGCCGAGTCTGAACGAGGCGGGTCGCTGAGCGCAATGAGGCCCGCCAGCTTCATCGCCGTCGGCGGTCCGGCGCCGACCGCCAGCACTCTGAAACCGTGCCCCTCGAGCTCCTTCGCCGATTCTGTAGCGGTCGGCGACGTGTGTGCGAGGCCGATGATCGAGGCAAAGGCGCCCTTCACGATACGTTGCGTTGCCCCCGGTCGAATCAGTTGCGGTCGCCTCGGACAGCTTCTTCGCCGGATCGAACGGCACGAATTTGACCAGCTTAAGTGCATCGGAAACCGTCTTGCTTGCAGCGGCGGCGCGAATCGCGCCATCGACCGGATCCTGCCCACCTTCAGAACTAGCCAACGCGGCCAGCGCTAGAACATGCGCCTCGTCGAAGCCGGGCATGGGACGAACGGCCGTCACCGTCAGCGCGTTCTGGGTCAGTGTGCCCGTCTTGTCGGCGCACAAGACATCCGTCGTTCCCGCTTCATCCACCGCGGAGAGGCGGGTTGGAAGGACGCCCAGCTTTGCCAAGGCCCGCGCACCGAGCGCCGCCGCAAGAGTGAAGGTGGCCGGTAGCGCCACCGGTATCGATGCAAGGATCGCCGTCAAGACGAGGGGAACGATCTCGGCGAGCGGCATCTTGAGAAAGTAGGCATAGGCCACCAGCATAACGATGACCACGCCATTGAACGCGGCGAGATTGCGCACAACGCGGAGAACCGCCTTCTGCTGAGAACTTACGACATGGGCGGTGCGTATGAGTTCCGCGGTGCGGCCGAACTTGGTGCGCGTTCCGGTCGCCGTGACCTCCGCCACTGCTTCGCCCCGTCGTACCAGCGCTCCGGCGAACGTCTGGACGCCCGGGCCGGCCTCGATAGGGACCGATTCACCGGTGAGCATGGATTGGTCGAGTAGAACATCTCCCCCAGTGAGTTTCACATCCGCCGCAACCACGCCACCGAGCGACAGCTTCACCAAGTCGCCCGGTACCAGCTCGGCGGCGGGGACCGTCTTCCAGGCGCCGTCGCGCCGGACGGACGCATTCAGCGCGAGCCGCGACTTCAGTGCGGCAAGGGTTGCCTGGGCGCGGCTCTCCTGGAANNCGGCGATGATCGCGGCCTCGACATACTTGCTGAGCGCCAGTTCGAGCAGGATCGCCGCCTCGAGCATCCATGGAACGGGCGCCCAGAATTTTTCGAGCGCCATGCGCAACGGGTGCACGCTCGTATCCGGCATCGCGTTTGGGCCGCACTTCTCTAGTTGGCGGCGAGCCTCGCCACTCGTCAGGCCGTCCGGTGACGCGCCCAATTTTTTCTCCGCCTCCGGCAGGGGCAGGGATTTCAAATCGTCCCTTGCATTGGGCGATGATCCAGGCTTCGATATGGGAGCCTCAGGTTGGTCGGCATTGGGGTTCGTCACAGGTATTCTCTCTATCTTTGCTATGCCCCAGGATGGGTGAGAAACGGGCACCTGTTGTCATTCTCGAGTGCTTTTCATCACGACATTGTATTCGTCACAGCGCGCAGCCCAGTTGCGCCGATAAATTGAATACTCCTATTTCTTTTCTGACCGTATTCAGCCGTTTCGTAACAGCAGGATTGCGCCGCCAACCCCGCCAGCAGTGCCAGCCACAGTCCAATGGCAACGCGCTTGGCTTTCACGACCCCGTCTTTCTCCAACTAACTCGCCGGGCGAATGCCCTGCAACGGAAACGTCGTGACGCCGGCCAGGTTTCCCCGCCGAGCAGCGGCTACGGCTTTCCGTTGGGGTGCATCATACGCGACATGATGATCGGGATAACAAGAAGTGCTTTAGCTGGCGGCATGTCGCTCACTTGTTCGCCTCGGCGGTTGTTTCGATCCTCGATTCGACCGGCTTCGATTCCGCCGAGTCCTGCTGACGCAGAAAGATACTGAGCACGACAAAGAGTGCGATCGCTAGATACTCCGCCTGCCAGGTTTGCAGGGTTGACGACCAGAATTTGGCCGAAAGCAGAAATGCCGCGACGGAAATCGGCGGCTGACCTATGAGCGCACGTTCCTCGTTGTAAGCGTTGGTGCCGAAGGCGATATGCAGCGTAAGCGAGAATACAAACAGCAGCACAAACGCCCGGAACAGAGAATTGCGGTAGAGCCAGGTGAAACGGTCAGCCTCTTCGCGCCGATTTTGCGCGTTTTTCGCCTTGCGTGGATCGCGAGAATGCGGCGCACCGCGCTGATAGAGGACGCTGCTGAACACGATCAGCGATGCAAGCTGCAGGAAGGCGGCCTGCCAATTGCTGGCGAGGCCCTCCAGGAAGGTGCCAGTGGACAGATTATGCCAATGGCCGATCAAGGCCTGCCCATGCGCCGCCAAAGTCTCGTTTTGCAGCCGCCAGCCGACAACACTTTGCGCGGACATGCAGATGACGAAAAGCGCGAACAGGACGATCGAGAGCGAATTGTATTTGATCGGGTGGATCAGCCTTCGCTTCCGGAATTGCTTTTCACGGTCCATGACAGATCCCCCAAGCGGCCTTTTTTTGGCCGCCAGTTACTTGGCGACCCACCTGATGCCGTAATATGTTAGGAATGTTTCATAGGCCCCGTCGACTGTTGTGGTTTCATGGTATGCTGGGCAGCCTTTGACCCTCTGACGATCGACATCGAGTTTTATCAGCCTATCCGTCCAATCGATCTCTCGCGCCGACCGGGACGAGATCAGGACCTTCTTCCCGGGCCACCAGTTCTTCGTATCGACGACAAGGTAACGGATGCTCCAATCGGCATCCTCCACGAGGAAGTCCTTGAGGTGACCGATCTCGCCGTCGCTAGCATGGATATGGTATCCGGTGACCGCTTCGATGCTGCGGAGATGCGGATCGCCGTCGCTTCGCTGAGTTTCGGCAAAATTCTCCTCGCGCCGCCCGGATTCCAGGACAGCTGACGCCGTCATGGCGCCGCCAACATAGCCGTAGCTTTCCGTGAAAATGCTCTTCCCCCAATACGGAGTCCAGCCGTCGTGATCGTAAATGTTGGCTTCCATCTGCCGCGACACAGGCCGATCGGTATCGATATCCGGGCTGTCCTT
>PLUZ01000575.1:0-1754 GCA_003162995.1 Methylocapsa sp.
GAAGGGCACGTCCGCTGCACAGAATTAGATGGCATGAGCTAGACTATAGAAATCCTGGCCACGAGCGCTGGTACTTCGCTCCTTCAAAATTTCTGCGCCAAACCGGTGAAAAAGCCTCGCCGTTAGCCCTTCATGAGCGTGGCTTGGTTCACGACCCCAAATAAGCGGCTCTGAATGCTCTGAGTTGTCCCATCGCATGCTGGTCAGGGACAGCTTTTATGAAACATATGATCAAAAATTACAGCCTATCCGAATATCGCGCGAGACCCAAATCCAAGCTTCGTACTTCGCCGCATCTTGCGAAAGTGCGGTTGGGCATCGGTCTATCGTACCAAAATGTTTCACGTNNAACAGTTTTGTCCGATTGAGCGAGAAAACCTTACAAAAAATATATGCTGCACATCACAGCGGAATATTGCCGTGCTTCTTCCAGGGATTTTGCAAGTTCTTATTGCGCAGCATCGCGAGGGCTCGGACAACACGCTTGCGTGTTTCGTGCGGCATGATGATGTCATCGATATAACCGCGCTCCGCCGCGACATAGGGCGATAGAAAACGCTCTTCATATTCGCGGGTGCGCCGGGNNCGACCGCGCCCTTGGCGCCCATGACCGCGATTCCAGCGTCCGGCCAGGCGAAATTCACATCGCCGCGCAAATGTTTCGAGGCCATCACATCATAGGCGCCGCCAAACGCCTTGCGGGTGATGACGGTCACTTTCGGCACCGTCGCTTCTCCATAGGCATAGAGAAGCTTCGCGCCATGCTTGATGAGCCCGCCATATTCCTGCTCGGTTCCGGGAAGAAAGCCCGGCACATCGACGAAGGTCACGATCGGAATATTGAAGCAATCGCAAAACCGCACAAAGCGGGCGGCCTTGCGCGACGCGGCGCTGTCGAGCGTGCCCGCGAGCACCATGGGCTGATTGGCGACAAAGCCCGCCGTGCGTCCTTCCAGGCGGCCGAAGCCAGTCACGATATTGCGCGCATAAGCTTCCTGGATCTCGAAGAAATCGCCTTCGTCCACGGTCTTGCTGATGAGTTCCTTGATGTCATAGGGTTTCGCCGGATCCTCCGGTGCCAAACTGTCAAGCGAGGCCTCGCACCGCTCGGGATCATCGAACCCCGGCCACTCCGAAGTCTCGCTTGTGTTGGACGATGGCAGAAAATCGATGAGCCGGCGCATTTGCAGCAAAGCCTCGACGTCGTTTTCATAGGCGCCGTCGGCGACGGAACTTTTGATCGTATGAACGGACGCGCCGCCAAGGTCTTCTGCGCTCACGATCTCATTCGTCACCGCCCGCACGACATCGGGACCGGTCACGAACATATAGCTCGTGTCCTTGACCATGAAGATGAAGTCGGTGAGCGCCGGTGAATAGACGTCGCCGCCAGCACAAGGACCCATGATGAGGGAAATCTGCGGGATGACCCCCGACGCCAAGACGTTGCGCTGGAAAACCTCGCCATAGCCCGCGAGCGCGGCAACCCCTTCCTGGATGCGGGCGCCGCCGGAATCAAAAAGCCCAATGAGGGGTGCCCGGTTTTTGAGAGCCATATCCTGCAAATTGGCGATTTTTTGCGCATGCGTCTCGGAAAGCGAGCCGCCGAAAACGGTAAAATCCTTGGCGAAGACGAAGACGGCGCGTCCATTGACGGTACCCCATCCCGTGACGACGCCATCCCCCGGCACGCGGCGCTTCTCCATGCCAAACTCCGTCGCGCGGTGTTCGACGAACATGCCAAATTCCTCGAA
>PLUZ01000575.1:1803-2774 GCA_003162995.1 Methylocapsa sp.
GGTCCGCTCATTGAACGGCCGTCCAATCATGGACTAGAATCAAAACTGGCCGTGCGATAAATCGACAGAAAGCGGGAAAGGAACAGAATATGATCGTCAAGACGCCCAGTTTCGTCAATGGTGCGCCGCTTCTCTTATTGCGCGCCGAAGGTCTGGCCGCCGCGCTCCTCTGCGTCGCCGCTTTCAGCCGCAGCGGCGCATCCTGGTGGCTTTTTGCGGCATTGATCCTCGTTCCGGACCTTTCGATCTGTGTCTATCTTGCTGGACCGCGTGCTGGAGCCACAGCCTACAATGCGGTGCACACTTATCTAGGGCCCGTCGCTCTGCTTAGCACTGCCGCGGTTTTGGCGATGCCAGCCGGAATTTGGATCGCACTGATCTGGGCCGCTCATATCGGCATCGACCGCGCCTTGGGCTTCGGGCTCAAATATCCCGATGCTTTCAGTTCGACTCACCTCGGCGGCATCGGCGGGCGCGCGTAAGCCGTGGCCGCTAGCCTGATACCGTCTGATAAAGGCCCGCCGCCGCCTCCATCTCGCGCCATTGCCGGGCGCGGCGGCGAAGGGCTTCCGCATCCTCGCCCCAGGCCCGCATTTCAAAATCCTCGTCCACATGCGCAACACGCCAAGCATCAGTGGCTGTGAGCTCGCCATGCGCCACGGCGAGAGCAAGCAAGGCCGAGCCAGTGAGCGTCGTCATCACAAGCAGCGCGGCGAGCGCTAAGGGCGCCGCCGGCCCGCTATTCGCGATGCGCGCGATGGCTTCTTTCACTGCCATGGAAGCGACTTCCGGCTGTTCGATGGACACCACGCCTTCCGTGCAAATGAAAGAGGCGCCGAGCTTTTTCCGTGCGAACCCAAGGACCGGATCCCAGGCGGCGGCTTGCGCGCGCACGAGCGCTTCCGGCTCGCCGGCACGGTAACAGACGAGGTCAGATCCGGCATATTTGGTAATCTCATCCGCCGTGGCGG
>PLUZ01000575.1:2794-2919 GCA_003162995.1 Methylocapsa sp.
AAATCACGGCCGCCCGGAGTCTTAGCCACCCGGCCATCGAGAAGCAGGACGAACCCGCCATCCCGTTCTTGTGCGGCTGCCTCCTTGTAGAAGCGCCTAGGCAGGGCTTTATTGAGATCGCGCCT
>PLUZ01000205.1 GCA_003162995.1 Methylocapsa sp.
CCTCAGTTTGAGAGGACCCAACGCCCATAGAAGAAAGCAGCTGCTGCAGCACCGACGGCCAAGATGGCGCCGAGAGGAGTGGCAATGAAGCTCGCAATTTCAAGAATCTCACCCAATACTGTAACTCCTAAGCTTGTTTAATTGCCATTATGAGTGAATTTCTTCGGAACTAGACAGCGGAAGCGCCGAAGACTTTCTTTTTACATGGCAAAATTACCACCCATGCGCAAGAGATGAGCAAAGAAAATACTGACCTGCAGGCCGTAGTTTTTAAAGATACGCAGACACTTCTTCAGAAATACTTAGTTAAGCTCAAGCGATTTCTGGTCCCCGCCGATGAAAAACAAGGCATTCCGGGGCCGTGCGCGCAGGCCGGAGCAAAAGCAGGCCAGTGAGCAGCGGCATTTCGCCGCTGCATGGAACTTCTCTGGCAGAACACTCTATTGCTGCGGATTCGCGGCGGTTTTCGCGGGATGGCGCGTTTCCGTCTTTGCGGCTGTTGAGCCGTACCGGACCGGCCCTTTCGGCTTTCCGGTGTTTGCCCGCTGAGCCTGCCGGGACAAAAAGTGCGGCATGCCCGCGCCATCACTTCTGGTCTCAGTGCCTCTTGGCTCGGCATGTCTTGCCTCGGCATGTCTTGGGGTGGATCTTGTCCCTTTAGGCGGGAACTCGGCCTTTGTGTTGGCCCCTCGCTCCCGGGCAAGATCATGCCCGTTGCTCACGGGGCGCCGTTTTTGCGTTGCCGGCCGCGTTGTGGCCGCGGCATGGTGGGAGGCCGCGGGCGGCGCACCGCGCCGGTCAACCGCCGGCAATTTCAAGCGGATCACCTTTTCGATGTTGCGCAAAAGGGCCTGCTCGGCGGCGTCGCAGAGGGAAATCGCGGTGCCCTCGGCGCCGGCCCGCGCGGTGCGGCCGATCCGGTGGACATAGGACTCATCCACTTCGGGAAGCTCGAAATTGACGACATGGGTGACGCCGTCGATGTCGATGCCGCGCGCCGCGATGTCGGTTGCGACCATGGCACGGGCGTGGCCTTTACGGAACGCTTCGAGCGAACGCTCCCTTTGGCCCTGGCTTTTGTTGCCGTGGATCGCGCAGGCCGCGATCCCGTTGCCTTCAAGATGCTGGGCCACCTTGTCGGCGCCGCGTTTGGTTCTCGTGAAGACGATCGTCCGGGTCATTTCCGCATCGGCGAAAAGCTCGACGAGGAGATCGCGCTTGCGGCTTGTCTCAACAAGCAAGATCCGGTGGTTGATTCGGTCGGCGGTTTTCGCGGCCGGAGTGACCGACACCTCGATGGGATCGACGAGAAGCCCGCCCGCGAGCGCGGCAATTTCGTCTGGCATCGTCGCCGAGAAAAAAAGGTTCTGCCGGCGTTTTGGAAGGGTGCTGGCGATCCGCCGGATGGCTTTCACAAAACCGAGGTCGAGCATGCGATCGGCCTCGTCGAGGACGAAAATTTCGGTCTCGCCAAGGCGCGCCGCCCGGCTATCGAGGTGATCTTCGAGACGGCCAGGGGTCGCGACCAGAATGTCGAGGCCACGCGCGAGGGCCTTAATCTGCGCACCATGCGGCACGCCGCCGAAGACAACGGCAGTGGTGAGGGGAAGGCCCGCGCCAAGACTCCGGAAGCTCTCGGCGATCTGACTCGCCAATTCGCGTGTCGGACTCAAAACCAGCACGCGGCAGCCATTGCGCGGGGCGGCGCGATTATGCGTTGCGAGATAATGGAGAATGGGAAGCGCGAAGGCCGCCGTCTTGCCGGTGCCGGTCTGGGCTATGCCAACGAGGTCGCGCCCCGCCATGATGGGGGGAATGGCTTGCGCCTGGATCGGCGTGGGATGCGAGTAACCTTGTTTGGTCAGGGCATGGAGAAGCGGCGCGGCGAGACCGAGCCGGGAGAATTCAGTCAATTTCAATCTTTCTTAAAGCGGGAGCTTGCGCACCTAAAGCGGGGCTTGCCCCCTTATGGCCGGGGGTTGCGCCGGAAAAACCGGCGCGGCGGCCAGGGAGTTTCAAGGCGACGCCCCGCGTGGCTGGGCTGTCGAGGGGAAGCAATTGAGAGCGCCCGGAAGGAGGACAATGTCCATCACGCGTCCAAAGCGCCAAATCCACAATCAAGCAGAGCAGCATACATGGCGGCTTTGGCGCCGGAAGTCAAACGAAAAGCTTGGTCAGAGCATCTCAGTACATAAGTGGATCGACTTTTTCGATGCGGACATGCCCGAGAGAATTGTCAGACCGATCGGGTAAGCGTCGCGTCCAAAACCGTAACGCAATCGAAAAATATTTCACGTGAAACATTTTGTCCGGTTGCGCGGGCGCAACACATAGTCCGTGTGCTCAATAGCCGAACCCATAAAAATTGCGCAATGCAAAGCAGCAAAACGCAACGCTCCTCTGGCATATCTCTGCTGAAACCAGTTGAAGAGGCCGGGATGTCAGCGCGGGCAAATGCGCAAATTGATTCGAAGCGGCCAATGGATGCCAGCTCTTTGTCCGATGAAGGGATCGGAGAAGGGGCACGGCTCAAAGGCGGGAGTCCGTGGCGATCGCTTGAAATCGATACTCTGCGTTGGAGATGGCAAGCGGCGGTAAGCGATTCGCACACTCTTCCGCCATTCGAGGAGCTGGCGCTCGATGGTCTGGGCGGTTTGGCGGACAATGTGGCGCTGTTGAAAATGGACGAAACCCATGAGTTCCAGATCCTGAGGGCGGGGAAGGTTTTTGAAAGCTGGGTCGATCGGTCGGCGCATAATCTTAAGATCACCGAGCTTTCGGTAGACCGGGCGCGCGCGCTGCAGGACCTTCTTGACCGGGCCGTGAACGAGCGCCAGCCGGTACAAACAGCTGCGCACGGGGTCGTCGGCGGCTCGGTCTGCACTTACGACCTTGTCGCACTGCCCCTCGCCAACCGTTGGGGGTCGCCTCTATTGCTGGTTTACATGCAGGAACGCGAACAGAAGTTCAGCCTCGTCGAGGCGATGTTCCAAGCGTCAACCGAGGGCCTTGTCGCGCTGGCCGTCCTTCGCGACGCACGGGGCGCGCCGAATGATTTCCTGATCGCTGCACTCAATGATGGCGCGGCCCGCCTCATGCAGGGAACCGTGCAACAGCTCCGTGGGCGCCGTCTCTCGGAAATATGCACTGCTTTTCCCGCAGGCGAAACGCTTTCGCGTCTCATCACTGTTTTCAATGCCGGTGGCAGCGCCCGGTTTGAGCTCGACTGCCGGCGGGACTCTGGTGGCGAGACGAACCTTAGCGTCAGCGTCTCGGCCATCGGCGACCTCGTCGCCATGACGCTGACCGATGTAAGCAGCCTGAAAGCCAAGGAGGATTCCTTCAGATTGCTTTTCGAGGGAAATCCGGTGCCGATGTTGCTCTGCGACGTCGAGAGCCTTGCATTTTTGGCTGTGAACGATGCCGCGATCGCCCATTACGGTTATGACCGAGACTTGTTTCTGACTTTGACCTTGCTCGACATTTTGCCGCAAGAAGACAGAGATCATGTCGGGGACGCGATTCGAAACAAACATGATTTGGGCGGCGGCCCCAGCCACCTTTGGCAACATGTCAGGGCGGATGGCTCGCGGATTGACGTCCTCACTTATTGGCAGACCACGATGTTTCGCGATCGATCCGCAGAGCTTGTGGCGATCATGGATGTGACCGAGCAGCGGCGGGCGGAGGCGCGCATTGCCCACATGGCGCACCACGACGCGCTGACCGGTTTGCCAAACCGGGTGCTGTTTCACGAACGCCTGGACGAAGCCTTGTTGCGCTTGCGCAGGCAGGACGAAAAACTCGCTATTCATTATCTCGATCTCGATCAGTTCAAGAACGTCAATGACACCTTGGGGCACCCCGTAGGTGATCTGCTTTTGAAGGCGGTGGCGGATCGTTTGCGGCTGTGCTTGCGCGAATCCGACATGGTCGCCCGCTTCGGCGGCGATGAATTCGCGGTGCTGCAAATGGGTCTCGCAGGAGCGTATGAAGCGAGCGACTTGGCGGATCGGATCGTAAATCTCATGAGCGAACCTTTTGATATTGATGGTCAACAGGTCGTGATCGGAGCCAGCGCCGGTATCGCGTTTGCTCCGAACGATGGCGATTGCACCGATCTCCTTGTGAGAAACGCCGACATGGCGCTCTACGAGGCCAAGGAGGAGGGCTGCATCTTCCGCTTTTTTGAACCCGGCATGGACACCCGCCTGCGCGTTCGCCGCGCGCTGGAGCTCGATTTGCGCAACGCGCTCGCGGCTGGCGAATTCCAGCTCTATTATCAGCCTCTCGTCATCCTTGAGACTGGCGTCATTTCCGGCTTTGAGGCTTTGCTTCGCTGGCGCCATCCCCAGCGCGGCATGGTGCCGCCGGTGGAGTTCGTTCCGCTTGCCGAAGAGATTGGCCTCATCGTGCCGCTTGGCGAATGGGTACTGCGTCAAGCCTGCGCCGAGGCGGCGGCATGGCCCCGAGATTTGAAAGTCGCGGTGAATCTTTCGTCGGTTCAATTCAAGCAGGGCAAATTGATTGAGATGGTTTTCTCCGCGCTCACCAGTGCGGGACTGCCTGCCGCGCGTCTTGAGCTTGAAATCACGGAATCAATTCTTCTGGAGGAAAGCAAGATCAACCTCGCCACCTTGCATAAATTGCGCGCTCTCGGGGGGAGTATTTCCATGGATGACTTTGGCACTGGCTATTCTGGCATGAGCTATCTGCGCGCTTTTCCCTTCGACAAGATCAAGATTGACCGCTCTTTCATTTCCGAGCTAGGCGCGAGCCAGGATTGCATGGCGATTGTCTTGGCGATCACCAAGCTCGGATCGAGCCTTGGCATCCGCACGACGGCCGAAGGGGTCGAAACGGAAGAGCAACGCGAATTGTTGCGCAATCATGGCTGCACAGAAATGCAGGGCTATTTATTGAGCCGTCCAATGCCAGCGAGCGAGGTCACGAAATTTTTGACCTCGCANNAGAAACGTCTGGCAGTCCGGTGAATATGGTTTGAACGCGCAAGGGACGGTGCTTGCGGAGAGCGCTTACCCGAGAGATCCGGTGGAGCCGTAATCGCCGGAACACGGAGGAAAATTGAACCAATGCCTTGCACTGAATCACAACGCGGCTTTCGCGTTCATAGGAAGTTCAGGCTAAGCGCAGCAATATGACCCCAACCCCCAGGGACGAAGCCCTAAAGCCAACCGGCCCCGGAACCGTAATATCAAGGAGATGTAAGATGACCAGCAAGTTGAGAAAAGCCGCCATAGGCGCCTTGGCCGCTCTGACATTGGGAGCCGGCGTCACGGCGACCGCGACGCCTTCGGCGGCGCAGGGCTGGCGCAGCGGCTACCGGTGGAACGCTGGATATTGGCACGGCGGATACTGGCGCGGCGGCTATTACGGCTGGGGCGCTGCACCGGTTGTGGCAGGTGTCATCGGCGGCCTTGCACTGGGCACGTTCGCCGCAGTGCCCTATGCCTTCGGTCCGGCCTATTACGGCGGCTGTTATTGGCAGAACAGGCCAGTCTATGACGCCTGGGGCAATTTTGCCGGCTACGCGCCCGTCCAAGCCTGCTATTAATGCTGCATCTGGCGCTAAAATGGTGTAGATTTTTACCATGACGGAAAAAGCCCAGCCTCACATGGGCGGGCTTTAACTTTTTTTCAATTTCAAGCTGAACCGGCGCAACTTTTTCGCTCGGCTCGCGTTTTATTTAATGTGTTACCGCGCACGTCCTGCCGGTTTTTTTTAATGAATATGCTCTTGCCGGCTTCCACTGCGCCGGCGGAGTGGAGCGGAAGAAGCTATGATTCAGTCACGCAAATCCCTAGGGAACCAGGCCCTTAAATATGCCATGGCAGGTGTTGCGGTCATGTGTCTTGGTGCGGCGGTGTTCGCGGCGCCTTTGACGATCACACCGAAAGCCAAGCTTTTCAGCGCCCAGCAGCGGAGTGGCGAGACGAAGTCGGCCTATGCGCCTCTTGGTAAAGGTCCGGCGTTTCAGCTTGGCCGTGCTGCGGCAGGCGAGGAAGAGGATTGCGTCAGGGTCACCCGTATGGTTGGTCCCGACGGCCGGGTCTATGTCACGCGCGGCTTGATTTGCCAGGAATAGGGTTCCGGAAACACTCTCATAAGAAGAGAGGGCGGGGGCGATAGTGACTTTGTCGCGTGCCCGTTCCCGTTGAGAGATTAATGTTTCCGGCGATTTGAGATTAACGCCCGGGGTCTTATTGAGCCGCGGGCGTTTTATTTTGACCCGCAGCGCTCAGACCCCACACTTTCCGGGACAAGACGGAAGCGAAACCTTCTTCCGCCGCGGTCGGCACGCCGGCCAAACAGGCGACACGTACAATCTCCGCCTCATGTCCAAAGGAGGCGGAATTCGGGCCATGTGCTGCCGGATCAAACGCATCTTCATTGAACGCAGACCGGTGTACCTTACGCATCATCGCCATGTGCGGCCTCATTAATATTGATTGTTTTCATGTTCGAAAAGTCGATGGCAACGGGCCTTTTTTCTTTCGCTGCCATCAATTGAAGCGTTTTGATTACATGCTCAAGCCGTCTATAGACTTCTTTATATTCTTCCGTTGTGGTGGGCAACGCAAGCGGCTTCAAACAATATTCTATAATTTCACGGGGCCGGTCCAATTTGTTCATCTCACTCGCTCCAACGCCGACTGCTCCTTCGCCGTAATACAGTTCAGTAATGAAAATGGCCACAAACAAAATCGCAAACACGCGACGAAGGTTTCCCGTAGGTAGTGCTCAGTTTGAAATTTACCTCATCCCAAATGCTTTATTTTAGAGCTCGATCCCGAAAATTTGCAGTCTTCGTGATCCCGGACAAGATGTGGGAATCACGGATGGCGGCGAGCGGCGTTTCGACGCTCTGCCGTTAGCTGCGCTTGGCAGAGCAAACGCCATAACGGGCGAGAAACATACTGACCGCTTCGTTGACATGGGTCCGCATCTTTTGATCGCTGAATGCGGCTTCCTCCGGCGCGATAAGCCCGAGGATCTGGTAATTGGCCACGATTGAGCCAATGAAAAGTTTAGCGGCGAGCTCGGGCTCGGGGCAGAATAGCTTTCCGCATCGCGTGGCGGAGACGAGGTAATTTGCAAATTGGTTCAGGAGCCTGGCCGGGCCTTGGGCGTAGAAAATCCGCCCGAGCTCCGGTTCCCGCGGCACTTCGGTGACAATCGCGCGGTAAAGCGAGAGCGAATCAGGATTGACGAGGAAACGCAGCAAATTCAGTCCAAGATCGCCCAGGATCTCTCGCGGCGAGCCCTCGACGGATAATTCCCCCTCGTTGCCGCCGGTGATCCGCACCGAACGGCTCCGTATAACTTCAAAAAAAAGCCCCTCCTTGCTGCCGAAGTGCCGGTAAAGCGTTTCTTTCGAAGCGCTGGCTTCCTCCGCGATGATTTGCATCGTCGTCTCGGTGAACCCGCGGTGGAGAAAGACACGTTCGGCAACCGCAGCAATTTCCTCCCGGCGTTTCTCGCCGCGAGGCACGCGGCGCACTGCTTTTTCGGCGCAATTCTGCGGCGTCATTGACATGGGACCAGCTTCCTATATAACCGTACCATCTAGTACGCTTATCCTAACAATGAATCAATTCCTGCATTTCGGCAAGTCTTGTCTGGAAAGTTCACGGCTGTGCTAAACAATCGGCGATACAGCGCATGACCGACGAGCGCATAGAAGACGATGCCGAGCATCATGAGGCTGATGTTCATGTCAGGGACCGCGACAAGGATGAGACCGCTGTACCAACGGGCGCCGCCGCGGCTGGACAGAGGGAGCCGGGCGAGGCTGTCGACCATGCCAAGCGGCGCCCGTCCGTGTTGCTTGGCGGAAGCCTCGTTGTCGCGCTGCTGTTAGGCGGCGGCACCTATTATTGGCTTACGACCCGCAACATCGAATCAACGGACGACGCCTACACGGACGGGCGCGCCGTGAGCATTGCGCCGCAGGTCTCTGGTCAGGTCGTGTCGCTTGATGTGACCGACAATCAATTCGTCCGCAAAGGACAGCCGTTGATCCATATCGATCCTCGGCAATATGTGAACGACCAAGGCTTTGCTCAAGGCGTGCTGGATACGGCGAAAAGCCAGCTCGCAGGTCTGAGATACGGTGCCGAGATCGCCCGCAAGAATTTTCCCGCATTACTGGAACAGGCGCAAGCCCAACTCACCTCGGCGCAAGCTGCAGAGGTTAGGGCACAAGCTGATTATCAGCGCCAGCGCAGCCTGCCAAGGCAAGCAACCACCCAGCAGGAGGTCGACGCCGCCACGGCCGCTCTACAGCAGGCGAAGGCTCAAGTGCAGTCAGCCGAGGCTCAAATATTACAAGCCCAGCCTGTGCCGCAGCAGATCGGCGTGGCCGATGCGCAAGTGGGTCAGCAAAAGGGCCAGACAGAACAAGCCCAGGCGCGGCTCGATCAGGCGGATTTAAACCTTTCCTGGACGATCGTGACGGCGCCGCAGGACGGCTGGATCACCAAACGCAATGTCGAGATGGGCAATTACGTCACCGCCGGCCAGCAGATCTTTTCGATTGTTTCGCCCGAGGTTTGGGTGACCGCCAATTTCAAGGAATCCCAGCTCGCCCGGATACGTCCGGGGCAGCCCGTGAAGATCGCGGTGGACGCCTATCCCCAGCTCGACCTCAAGGGGCATGTGGACAGTGTTCAGCTTGGGTCGGGTTCGAAATTCACAGCTTTCCCGCCCGAGAACGCGACCGGCAATTTCATCAAGATCGTACAGCGCGTGCCGGTCAAGATCCTCATCGATAGCGGCCTCGATCCGGCGCTCCCTCTTCCGCTCGGCATTTCGGTCGTCCCGACGGTGAAGGTTCAATGAACGAGGGCGGCGAAGCAGATATGCGGGGGTGGAAGCCCACGCACAACCGATGGGCAATTGCGGTTGTGGTCACTTTCGCGGCCTTCATGGAGATCCTCGATACGACGATTGTCAATGTCGCCTTGCCGCATATCGCGGGTGGATTATCGACGAGCAATGACGAAGCGACTTGGACACTCACCTCATATCTTGTCGCCAACGGCATCGTGCTGACGATTTCGGGCTGGCTCAGCACAGTGTTCGGCCGCAAGCGTTATTTTCTGATCTGCCTTGGCATGTTCACGGTCTGCTCCTTTTTTTGCGGCACTGCGACCAGCCTGTCGCAACTCGTCGTCTTCCGGCTCATGCAGGGATTCTTCGGTGGTGGCTTGCAGCCGACTCAGCAAGCCATCATCCTCGATACTTTTCCTCCCGAACAGCGTGCCGCGGCATTCGGTGTCACCGCGATCGCCACGATTGTCGCACCGGTACTTGGGCCGACATTGGGGGGCTATCTGACCGATACTTACAACTGGCGTTGGGTCTTTTTGATCAATATTCCAATTGGTGCTGCCGCGGTTTTTTTCGTCTCGGTGCTGGTCGAGGATCCGCCTTGGCTGAAGAGGCGGACGTTGCATATCGATTTTGTTGGCCTGGCGCTGATCACGCTCGGATTTGGCTGTTTGCAAGTCATGCTGGATCGTGGCGAGAATGATGATTGGTTCGGATCGCCTTTCATTCGAATCATGGCTGTTTTGGCGGTGCTTGGCATCCTCGGCGCGATTGGCTGGCTGTTGATCGCGAGGAAACCAGTCGTGAATCTCGACGTCTTCAAGGACAAGAATTTTGCGATGGGTAGCGTCCTCATTGGCGCGACTGGCGGGGTTCTTTATGCCGGCGCGGTCGCCATCCCGCAATTTGCGCAAACCGTCATCGGCTACACCGCGACTTGGGCTGGGCTCATCCTTTCACCAGGTGGCCTCGTCGTCATTCTTCTCATACCCATTGTCGGCCAGTTGATGAAAAGGGTTCAGATTCGCTTCATCATCGCGGTTGGGTTCTTCAGTATAGGATCGGCGTTCCTCTTTTCGAGCATGCTCGTGCCCGATATCGACTTGAGGACGCTGGTCCTCATGCGTGCCGCACAGACGGCGGGGCTTGCCTTCCTTTTCGTGCCGATCGCCACGATCACTTTCTCGACCTTACCGCGCGAGCTGAATGGTGACGCGACGGCGCTTTTTGCGATGTTCCGAAATGTCTTCGGATCGATTGGAATTTCCTTGGCGAGCGCTATGATTATCGAGCGGGCGCAGGTCCACCAATCCTATCTCGCGCAATGGGCCACGCCTTTCCATGAGCCGTTCAACGAGTTGATCGCGAGTTACGAAAGGACGCTGACGGCGATGGGATATGCGGCGCGTGTGGCGCATGATGTTGCCGTGGGGAGGGTCTATCAGGTCTACCGGACGCAGGCTGAGGTGCTCGGCTATTCCGATGTTTTCCTTTTCACCGCCATTGTCGCTTTCGCGGTCGTGCCACTCTGCTTCCTCCTCTCCGGCGTAAAAGGAGGCGGGCGTGGCGCGGCGCATTAATTGCTCCGGGATCGGACATGACTGACAGAAGCGGTATGTTCGCTGCGGCGTTGGCCCTGCTTACGGTCTGCGGCTGCGTCTCCTCCGGGCCCGACTTCGAGCCGCCCGACCCAATGCTGCCAAGCGTTTCATTTTTCGGGAAGCCGGAGCCCGCAATTGCCGAAACGCTACTAGTACCAGGCGAGCTTGCGGGGGGCGATTCGAGATGGTGGGCGGTATTCCGCGATCCGATCCTGACCTCGCTTGCCGAACGCATCGCAGACGCCAATCTCGATGTGCGCACAGCCACTCTCAGATTGGCCGAAAGCCGTTCCCAGCGCGGCGTGACCGCCTCGGCGGAATTCCCGGCACTCAATGGCGATGCGTCCTATCAGCGCGAATTATACAGCCAAAACGGTTTTTTGAGCCTGGCCAAACCCTTCGTCCCAGCGGGGACGCCGTTCATCATCCCGCCCATCAGCATATGGCAACCCGGTTTCGACGCCTCCTGGGAAATCGACTTTTGGGGCCACGTCCGCCGGCAAGTCGAAGCCGCCGACGCGCAAGTCGAAGCCTCCGAATATCAGCGCCGCGACACGCTCGTCTCGAGTTTGGCGGAACTCGCGCGGGACTACATCGAGCTGCGTGGCGCTCAGACGCAAATCGCCATTGCGAAAGCCAATCTGGCCAGTTCGAACGACATTCTGCAATTGACGAAGACCCGCGCCGAAAAAGGCCTGACGACTGGACTCGATGTTGAAAACGCCGCGGCGCAAGTCGAAGCGGTCCGCGCAACCCTGCCTACTCTCGAGGACCAGGAGACGGTGCAGATCAATGCTTTGAGCCTTCTTCTCGACGAGCCGCCAGGATCGCTGCGCAGCGAACTCGCACGGGCAAAACCGATCCCACCGGCGCCGCCACGCGTGCCGCTCGGTATTCCGTCCGAGCTCGCCCGCCGCCGCCCCGACATTCGTCAGGCGGAAGCGCAGCTTCACGCGGCAACGGCAACAATTGGTGTCGCCGTGGCCGATTTTTATCCAAAGGTAACATTCAATGGCAATGTCGAGCTCAACGCCCTCGATCTCAAAAACCTTTGGAAGGGCAGCTCGCTGCAATATGTTTTAGGACCAGCTGTTTCGCTGCCGATCTTCGAAGGCGGCCGCCTCAAATCGACCTTGGAATTTCGGGAGGCGCAGCAGCAGGAGGCGGCCATCGCCTATCATAAGACCGTGCTTCAGGCCTGGCACGAAGTGGTCAATGCTTTGGTCGCCTATCGGACCGAACAAGAACGGCGCGCCCGTCTCAAGGCCCAGACCGATCATTCCCGTCAGGCCCTGGCGCTCTCGCGTGCGCGGTACGCGAATGGAGTCGCCGATTTCATAACAACACTCGACGCCGAGCGGACCATGTTGCAGGCCGAATTGCAATATGCACAAAGCACAACGGCCGTATCGACAAATCTCGTGCAGCTCTACAAGGCGCTGGGTGGCGGCTGGGAAGCGGCCTTTCCAGATGAGGGCGCAACGAGTGTCGCTGCCCTGCCACCCGTGCCGTAATTATCGGGACTTCGGTACTGCTCAAGGCAGGAAGAGGGGCTAGCTCAAGCCGAGCTCCAGCTTGGCTTCCTCCGACATATTCGATTGATCCCAGGGTGGATCGAAGACAAGATTGACGTTTGTCTCAGCCACACCCGCGACGCCATTTACCGCGGTCTTCACCCATCCAAGCATTTCGCCGGCAACAGGACAGCCGGGCGCGGTCAAGGTCATATCGATCTCGATGATGCCTTGCTCCTTCACATCGATCCGGTAAATCAGTCCGAGATCAAAGACATTCACGGGGATCTCTGGATCAAACACCGTGCGTAGCGCCGCGATGATGTCGTTCATGAGAGCAGAGTAGACCGGGCCAGAGGTAGATGTTTCTCCGGCCGCGGTGGCCTGCGCCTCGTCGATGGTCTGGCTGCTCTCGTCCATCATTGGCTCATCCATTATTCGCTCATCCATCATGCGCCCATTGCCTCCCGGAGCTCTAGGTGGTCAGAATCACTCTCCTAGTCAAACGCCGCTTCGCATGGGTGTCAGGCGAGCGTCGCACCTTTCATGCGCGTGGGAAATTGGCTTACCGCCTGCTATCCCCTTGTTGTCCTCGGGCCGCGGAAACGCAGTAACCATCTCTCCCATGGCCAACGGATAGAATGCGCAGGCAAGACCTCTGACCTTTTTGACCTCTTGATAGAGATCGCGCAGGCTTGGATCGATCACCGGAAGAACTCCAGGACGTGCCGCACCCCACGGACTAGCGCCTCCACCTCCTCATGGGTGTTGTAGAGTGCGAAGGAGGCCCGCGTGGACGCCGTTATTCCAAGCCGCTCCATAAGTGGTTGCGCGCAATGGGTGCCTGCGCGCACTGCAATGCCGCCGCGATCAAGCAGCGTCGAGACATCATGGGGGTGGACGCCCGCTATCTCGAACGTGGTGAGGGCGCCTTTGTCCGGCGCTAGCCCGAAAAGCCGCACGCGGTCGATGTTGGAAAGCTCCTCGGTCACATGGG
>PLUZ01000054.1:0-552 GCA_003162995.1 Methylocapsa sp.
ATTCTATTCCTGCACCAACGCCGCCATCATCAGCTCCCGGCCGTCGGGGTGATTGCGCACGATCGGAGCCGCGTAATCCGGGAATATGCCGGAGAGAGGCGGGAGATTTCCTGCTGTGTCGCACATGGCGCCTGCCAATTCGCGGATTGCCTGCTGACCTTTCGTCACCGAATGTAAGTTGCACAAGGGCCGCTCCCCTCATCGCCACATACCGCACACGCGGGCACCGACATAGACGCGAACGCCCGCGCTTGGCGTGTGTGCGGTGGCTTGCGGCGTGAACCTGGGCCACGCGGTTTGCTCAAAGAGCTCAAGCAGTCCCGCGGGAATAAAGCGCGTTCGTGAGGCATAGACATGCCGGTCGCCTTGCGGATTCTGGCCATGGGTGAAAAAGCGCTGTGGGACGATGAGATGCAAATCGTCCTTGGCGCGCCATAGCGACATAGAGAAGGCGTCGTTCCTCCTCGATCTCCGCCGTCGTGCCGGTGGCAAGGTCGGACGGGATGCAGCCGTCGACGACGTTCAGCACGAAAACTGATTTCCATTCCTGGC
>PLUZ01000054.1:559-2803 GCA_003162995.1 Methylocapsa sp.
GCGGATCGAGGGTGAGCTCCGTCAGGAACCGCTCGCGCGACGGATAGCCGCACGCGATCTGCTCGAGCTGAATGAGGTCCGCGCGCCGCGTGGCGGCATCCTCGTGAATGCGCTCGAGATGGGGTTCGTACCAGAGGCGCGCGCGCTCAAGTCCGGCCGGCCAGCCGGCGCCGCCGGCGTACAGGTCGGTGACGGTTTCTACGAAGGTCCGCCAGTTGTCCGCGGCTCGTGGCGGCGCGGATACGTCGGCGAGCGCTCGGATTGGGTCACCAGACCATCATGTGGTCGAGTACGCGCTGCGCCGAAGCCGATCCGACGCCCGGCGTCAAGTGCATTAGGCGCGGAAACCCGCGACGCGGTCGCCCAGGCTCTTCGATGTGCGAAACGCCCGCTCCACTATCGACAATCGCTTGTAGCAGAGCATGTCCTCGACGGGCGTGAGAACGGCGCCTCTTCAAAAGCCGACTTGGCGGTGGCGCAAAGCATGAATGCCGAGGTAACCGGCTTGGCTGGCGTCGATCTCTCCTATATCGAAGAGCCGATGCAAAGAGATGGAGCTTGCCTTCTTCGGTCCGCACTTCGGCAATGTCGATGTGGAAGAAGCCGATCGGGTAAGTTTTGAACTTCTTCTTCGCAGGCTTGCTCCCCTCGACATCTCTTCTATCGAAAGTACGTGTATTTCGGTTCTTTCGGACCGGTCGGCAGATCGGCCACGGAACTGCGTTGGCGCCACTTGGCTACTGTCTTCGGATTAATTCCATTCGCTTGGCAAGCGTCCTCAGGCTCTCTTGACTATGTTGTATCGCTCGACGGATGGTCTTTGTCGTTGTGGCGCAGCCGTGCAGAACTTGTCCCATAGCGCATCGTTTGATTCGTGCGATAAGAATGCACCATCAAAGCCTGGGATCGAACATCTAGTCTGGCCTTTTTCCTCAATGCTCACCACCATCGCTCTTTACGACAGCAGCTTGGGTGGTTTGAAGCCCGCCCTGCAAGTTGGCTTCGAGGGGCCCGTCCCTCATCTCTTGCGCAGCATGGCTGCTTTGGAAGTGCCTAACTCATAGCTCCTCCTTCGCGCCTTCGTGGCGCTCGAGACGCCAGATATCGCGCCGGCTTGGCGTCTTGCGCTTCAGCCGTTGGGCATAATCGCCACCGAATTTCCTGATCCAACACCGGACGGTTTCATATGAAACCACGATGCCGCGTTCGAGCAGCATTTCCTCGACCAGCCGCAGGCTGAGTGGGAACCGAAAATACAGCCACACCGCATGGGCGATGATCTCCGGCGGAAAGCGATGGCGTTTGTAGCTCACGGGAGGCAGGTTCATTCTCAAGCCTTTACGCCGGCTAGAACTGAGGATAAGTTAACCTGACATCGCCGTATGAACCGCTATGCCCCTTCCTTTTCCGCGCGGCGGCGTATAGTCTCCGTGACCGCGCATACCGCGCGAGCTGCAAGCACTTCGTGGTCATAGGCGTGGACCGTCAAAGCAAGGCGGTCGATCGTCGAAACATTCGGACGCGTGCCAACAACCCCCGGGAGGAAATTGTGATTATTGCCTTGAAATCCATGGCGCTGAGCGCGATCTTTCTGTCTGCCGTCACTGTGGGGGCCGCTTCGGCTGCTGAAGTTAAAAAGCTCGATCCCGATTGCATAAAAAAATGTAACGACACCGTTGACGCGTGCATGGAAGCGGCGCACAGCACCGCCGCTAAGCGGACCTGTAAACATCAATATACGGACTGCATTGGGGACTGTAAATTTTAAATTGAGACCATGAGCGGATTCAACTTGAAGCGAACGTGAGCAAGGTTTGATTTAAAGCCCGCTGGCGCCGCTCGGATCGGTCGCCGGGAGTTTGTCGGTCACGATCGCCGAGCCGGAATCGCCGTGGTCGGCGAAGCCAGCCCCCGCTATGCTGAAGGATCCTTTAAAGGTTAGACCGTAAATGGTCCATACCGGCGTGATGCTCGGATCGGATCGACTCGTCGCTACGCCGGATACGTTCAAACTCAGCAACGTGCCGTGGGTGAGGCCGGTTTGAATTCCGCTCTTCTGCAGGGCATAGGGTCCGCGGCCACGGTCTAAAAAAGGACCGTCACGCAAAAGGGACGCCTGACGGTACTTTGGGGGGGGTCTCTCACGCTACGTTGAGGTTCGCGCGAACGGTCTTCCAGCCGACGTATCCCAAAGGACGCTCGCGTCCCGTGCGTTCGCAGGCGGACTGTGATAAAATCTCCCCC
>PLUZ01000254.1 GCA_003162995.1 Methylocapsa sp.
GCACCCGCACAAGGCGGTGCCGTGACAAGAGCTGTGCCGCCACAAGACGACTAATGCTACTATTTTTAATAGGGGGATTTATTGGATCGGATTCGTATCGTCGGCGGCCAGAAACTAAATGGCGTCATTAGGATTTCCGGTGCCAAGAACGCGGCCCTGCCGCTGATGATCGCATCTCTTCTCACAAAAGAGACTTTGACCCTTGAAAATATCCCGGATCTCGCCGATGTCGGAAGGCTTTTGCGCATTCTCGGTCATCACGGCGTCGATCACTCGGTCGATGGCAGGAAGCCGGGCGCTCCCGCGCATGCGAGCCGCGCAATTCACCTCAGCGCACGCCAGATCGTCGACACCACGGCTCCCTACGAGTTCGTCTCGAAAATGCGGGCGAGTTTCTGGGTCATCGCGCCGCTTCTCGCGCGGGTAGGCGAGGCCAAGGTTTCCCTTCCCGGCGGCTGCGCGATTGGCACAAGACCGGTCGATCTTCTCATCATGGTCCTCGAAAAGCTTGGGGCGCAGGTCGAGATCGAGGCTGGCTATGTCAATGCCACAGCGGCGAAGGGGCTGACCGGCGCCGAGATCCATTTTCCCAAGGTGACGGTCGGCGGCACCCATACCGCACTGATGGCCGCTTCGCTTGCCAGGGGCCACACGCTTCTCGTCAACGCCGCGCGCGAGCCAGAGATCATCGATCTTGCCGATTGCCTCATCAAGATGGGCGCGAAGATCAAGGGCGCGGGGCAATCCACTGTCGAGATCGAGGGCGTCGGCAGCCTTTCGGGCGCGCGCCACATTGTTTTGCCTGACCGTATCGAAGCCGGCACCTATGCGATGGCTGTCGCCATGGCCGGCGGTGACGTGATGCTGGAAGGCGCGAGCCCAAGCCTTTTGGATAGCGCGATCGAAGCCATCGAAAAAACTGGCGCGGAGATTTCAACCACCAATGAAGGGATCCGTGTGCGGCGCAACGGCGCGGGCCTCTCGCCGGTCGATATCACCACCGCGCCATTCCCCGGCTTTCCGACCGATTTGCAAGCCCAGTTCATGGCCTTGATGACCAAGGCCAAAGGCGAGTCGCGGATCACCGAAACAATTTTTGAGAACCGCTTCATGCATGTTCAGGAATTGGTCCGGCTGGGCGCCCATATCAAGCTCGATGGCGACATCGCCCTGGTCGAAGGGGTTGAGGAACTCCAAGGCGCGCCAGTCATGGCAACGGATCTTCGTGCTTCCATGTCGCTTGTCATCGCGGCGCTCGCGGCCGAAGGTGAAACAATAGTCAATCGCGTTTATCATCTCGACCGCGGCTTCGAACATATTGAGGAAAAGCTTGGCGCCTGCGGCGCGATGATCGAGCGGCTTTCCGACCGCGCCTAAGAGTTCTTTCCCGCGCACGCCTGGAAAAGAACACGCCCTCTTCTCACTTTTTTCACGATACCAGCGCAAGGAGCTTCTCGGACACCATGGCGGTCCATGCGGATCGCCATCATGTGCGCTGGAGCATCAGGATGATAAAGAAGCTTTCGATACTGGCCGTGATCGCGGGACTATCCTTCCTGCCTTCCATTGCGAACGCACAGGAGCGGCTTGGCGACGGCGCGATGGGTGCTTTGGCGGGTGCCTTGGTCGGCGGCCCGGTCGGCTTGGTTGCGGGCGGCGTCGTTGGCTACACGGCCGGGCCGTCGATTGCGTCGAGCTGGGGTCTCAGGCACCGGCATTATCGCCACGCCCATTATCGGCACCATCCACCCCGCAACCCGGCTTAGAAAGCGCTGATGGGTGAGCAATCAGTTTTGACCGGAATCATGCTCCAATCGGACAAAAGTGTTNNAAACGTTTTGGTACGATTGACGATCTGCGCAAATAGACTTTCGCAAAGCGGCGCGACGTGCGGTGCAGGGATTTGGGGCGAGCCAAATTCTGCGATAGGATTAAGCTTTGGCCGTGTGATTTTTTTGCGCGGTTTGAACCACATTGCACGGTCGATCGCACCTTGTCTACGCGTCTTCGACACCTACCTATCTAGGGCTTATCTGGTCTAACCCATAGCGGAGCCCGCCATGTCGAAAATGCGTGCAATGGTCGTTCCAGAGCCCGGCGGGCGCTTCCGCATGGAGGAGCGCGACCTGCCTGAGCCTGGCCGTCATGAGGTCCGCCTCCGCGTACACGCCTGCGGAGTTTGCCATAGCGACTCCATGCTCGTCGAAGGCCTCATGCCGGGGCTGAGCTATCCGCGCATTCCCGGCCATGAAGTGATCGGCGCCATCGACGCCCTGGGTCCGGACGTAGAAGGCTGGGCCGTGGGCGCGCGGGCCGGGGTGGGCTGGTTCGGCGGTGCATGCGGCTACTGCGGCCATTGCCGGCGAGGCGACGCCTTCGCCTGTGAGAACATTCACGGCGCCACCGGCGTCACCCGCGACGGAGGCTACGCCACCCATATGCTAGCGCTCGCCTCGGCGCTGGCGCACGTACCCGAGGCCCTGGACGCAGTGGCGTCCGCGCCGCTCCTCTGCGCCGGCATCACCACCTTCAACGCCCTTCGGAACTGCGGCGCGAAGCTCGGCGATCTGGTGGCGATCCATGGCGTCGGCGGGCTTGGGCATCTCGGCATACAATTCGCCGCCCGGTCGGGATTCCGGACCGTGGCGATCAATCGGGGGCGCGACAAAGAAGCCCTAGCGCGATCCCTGGGCGCGCACGACTACGTCGACAGCGAAGCGAGCGACTCGGCCCAAGCGCTGCAGGCCATGGGCGGCGCCAAGGCCATCATCGCCACCGTCACAAGCGCCGAAGCCATGCAAGCGATCTCTGGCGGCCTTGGTGTCAACGGAACCATGATGGTCATCGGCGCTGTCGGCGCTCTCACCGTCAACTCTCTGGACCTCCTCGGAAAACGCGCGTCGGTGCGGGGCTGGTATTCGGGCACTGCGGCCGACTCGGAAGACACGCTTCTGTTCAGTCAGCTCAACAAGATCGCCTCGATGAATGAGATTTTTCCGCTCGAAGAAGCCCAGGCCGCCTATGACCGGATGATGAGCGGCAAGGCACGCTTTCGTGTTGTTCTCAAGATCGGCTCGTAGAAATGTCAGCTCGGCTCGAACTCTTCGGAAACGCTCTGCAGAATTGAATTCGTCACCTCCGCTTTCCATATGTGGACGGCCCCCTCCTCGCAAGTGCGATGATTCCGTACTTGAGGGATTAGGTTTTTCGCCCGATAACGAGTCCTACCTCTTCGGGCCTCACATCATTGCTACGAGTCACCGTCATAGGCGGCACAAGGCCGAAGGCTGCAAGCGTTTCCATCAATGGAAGCAGCGCAACTGGCCCCTTTTTTTGGTCACCAAGCACTGTATTCACCAGAACAGTCACGCCAATAGGGTCTGCGGTGTTTCCAAAATTGCCATAGATGACCCGATCTCCGCGCCCATAATCCCATCCGGCAGCGTCAAAAACGGCGAGAAAGTCCTCCATAAATCGCTTACATTCGGCGTTGCCGAGTATCGTCAACACAACGACCTTCTGTCCTTTGTGTGGAGAAAGAGCCGCCGTCAGCGTTTGCTTTTGCTGGTCCGTCAATCTTCGCGGAGCTTGTTGTTTCTCAAGGTCCGTCACCTTTTTGTCGGCTGCGCTAAGGCGCTCTTGCAGCACTCCAACGTCCGCCTTGCGGCGCGCCTCTGCGGCGTCTGCGTCGCTCTTGCGCTTAGTTTCAGCGCTGCTTTCTGCGATAGCGGTCAGTTCGTCCTTACGCTGCCCGTATTGAAAGGCGAGAATTTCAGCGCCTACCAGGAGGGCCAAAATGGCGATACCGGATATCTCAAAAACGGTATGCCAAGTCCGAACGCTATCGAGCGAATCCCACCCCGGATACCAAGTCATGATCCCCTCCCATGGCTATTAGCAATAGGCGCTGCTTTTCTAGCAGGTTTTAAACTCGCCCGGATACCATCAATCTCCATGGTTCCTACGTCTGTGAAAGCGGCGCTAAGTACAAATACTTCGGCAGGTGTGTTTCTTATGTACCCGGCGCAGATTCCGGCTGGGAAGCGTATCTGTATCGCCACGATAAAGTGTTCAAATACGATGGTATTTTCGACAGTCCCGATTTGCTGACAAAGCTCTACGGTCCGCTCATAAATATTCCAATGGACACCGATTTACTGCGACAATTAGTGGTAAGTTCGGCTGAAATGAAAATTGAGGAATGGGATAAATCTAAGAAGTGAATTGTTCTGACTAGCAGCGAGCTTGCGGAAGTTCAAACTGATCCCAAGTCTCGAAGAGAATGACACAGCAGCCACCACCGTCATGGCCAGGCTTGACGGCAAGAGGAACGAACAGTGAGATTTGGTATAAGACACGACCAACTTTTTGGGATCATGCTATCTTTGTTTGCCGCATGATCTTTATCCAAAAAATCTGAAGCTTTTTTGCAATCATGCCCTACGCCGGACGCGGCAAGCCCCGATGATAGCCAAACACCCGCTCGTAGCGGGCGATTTCGTCCGTCGGTCCTAGAAACTTGCCCGGATTGTCGGAGAGCTTCACGGCTGGACGGCCTTCAACTTCGCTGACCTTGCAGACGAGTGAGGGGGGCGCGAGATCGGTGCCAGCGCCATGCGGCACACAGCCAGAAAAATCATTGGTGAGATTGGTGCCCCATCCGATCGAGATCTGCGCCTTCCCGCGCAAATGCCGGACCGAGGCTTCAATCGAATCGATCGTCATGGCGTCGGAGAGAACGATGAGTTTCGCCGTTGGATCTTGGCCCTTTTGCTTCCACCAGGCAATCAACTCCTCCGCGGCTTCGATGGGCGGCTTGGAGTCCGGGCGCGCCCCGGTCCAATCGGCGGCCCAATCGGGCGCCGCCGCGAGAAAATTCGTGGTTCCGAATGTATCCGGCAACAGAACGCGAAGATTGCCGTCATAGAGCCTCGCCCAATCCTTGAGAACCATGAAGGGCGCCTGGCGCAGCGCCTCGTCGGTATCCGCAAGCGCCGCGTAAACCATCGGCAATTCATGGGCATTGGTGCCGATGGCCTCAAGGCCGAGATCCATGGCAAGCTTGACGTTTGATGTGCCGATGAAATTTTGCAAAAGCCCTTCCTGCAAGGCTTCGACGCACCAGCGCTGCCACAAAAATCCATGCCTGCGGCGGGTGCCGAAATCGGAAAGCTTCAGCGGTCCTTCGCGGGCGAGCACACGCAGTCTTTCGACCTTGCTCCAGAGCTTGGCTTTGGCGCGCGCGTAAAGGATGTCGAGTTCGAAGCGGCTCATGCTGCGCATCGCGGCGCGCGCCCGCAATTCGTTCAGGATCGCGAGCGCCGGAATTTCCCACATTGTCGTTTCGCGCCATAGGCCCGGAAAGCGCAACTCGAATTCGCCGTCGCGGCGGCAGAGCTCGTAAGGCGGCAGCCGGAATGCGGCGAGATAGTCCAGGAAACCGGAATCGAAGATTCTGGCCTTGCCATAAAAGCTATTGCCCGCGAGCCAAATCAGCTCATTCTTCTGAAAGCGCAGACCTCGGGCATGATCGAGCTGCGCGACGAGCTCGCTTTCCGCGATGGTATCGGCAAGCCGGATCGCAGGTGAGCGGTTCTTCAGTCCGAACGTCACGCGCGTTTTCGGCTTCAACCGCCAGATCATTTGCAGCATGAGGAGCTTGTAGAAATCCGTATCGAGCAAGGTGCGCACGATTGGATCGATCCGGAACGAATGATTGTAAACCCGGGTCGACAGATCGGGGATCATGCGGCCAGGATCCGGTGCTCCAGACTGCGCGCGGCCGCGCCAGTTTCCGTCATGAGCCTTAGTGCGGGGCGAGGAGTCATCGGGCGCTCTCCAAAAGGCGCCCGGCGGCTGCCCGCGCCTCGTCGGTGATCGTCGCGCCGGCAAGCATTCTGGCGATTTCCTCGCGGCGCGCTTCCATTTCGAGAAGCGAGACCCGCGTCGCGACGCGGCGGCCTTGATCGGCGGCATCCTTGGCGATGCGGAAATGGCCGCGCGCGCGGGCCGCGACTTGTGGGGCATGGGTCACGGCGAGCACTTGCACGCGGGACGCGAGCCGCGCAAGCCGCTGGCCCATGGCATCGGCGACAGCGCCGCCGGCGCCTGTGTCGATTTCGTCAAAGACGAGGGTCGGCGCCGAACCCCGGTCGGCCAGAACCACTTTCAAGGCCAGCATGAAACGGGCAAGTTCACCGCCCGAGGCGATTTTCATCAAGGGGCCGGGTTTCGTGCCGGGATTGGTTTGCACCCAAAACTCCACTTGATCGCACCCGTCTGGACCTTCTGCCTCGGTGCGGATTTCCGTCATGAAACGGGCGCCCTCGAGCTTGAGAGGCGCGAGTTCGGCGTTCACGGCGGTATCGAGCGCGGCGGCGGCCTTCTTGCGCGCCTCCGACAACACACGCGCCGCTGCCCTATACGCGGACTCCGCCGCCTCGAGCTCTCGCGTTAACGCGATGAGCCTTGCCTCGCCGGCGTCAAGTGCGGCAAGCTCCGCTGCGAATTTTTCGGCGAGCGTAGGAAGCGCATCGACCGGGACCCCATATTTGCGTCCCGCAGCCCGCAAGGCAAACAGCCTTTCCTCGATCCGCTCCAATTCGCGCGGGTCGAAATCGGCATCCCGCAAAGCTTGATCGAGCACCTGTCCGGCAAGATCGAGAGCGGTCAAGGCGGCATCGAGCGCCTCTGTGACCGGCGCAATCAAACCCGGTGCCTGAACGTGCCGCCGTTCGAGCCTGCGCAGCGCGGCGGAGAGAGAAGGTATCGGCGAATGCTCGCCAGTCACCGTCGCCTGGACATCGCGGAGTTCGCCCGCGACCTTCTCGGCCTGCGTCATAAGGGTGCGGTGTTCGGCGAGCGCAAGCTCTTCGCCAGGCAAGGCGGCAAGACCGGTTAGCTCGGTGAAGGCATGGCGCAGATAATCGGCTTCCGCGCGTGCCTTTTCGACCCGCGCCTGCTCACTTGCGCTCTCTGCCTTAAGGCCGCGGACGTGCGCAAATGCGCTACGCACTGCGGCGGCCTCGGACATCAAGCCGCCGAAGGCATCGATCAATTGGCGATGCGTGCCAGAATTGACAAGGGCGCGATCGTCGTGCTGCCCATGGATTTCGACGAGTTCGCGGGCGATCGCGCGCAAGGCTTGCGTGGTCACCCGCTGATCGTTGACGAATGCGCGGCTGCGGCCATCCGCGAGCTGCACCCGGCGCAGAATGAGGACGCCATCGGTATCGATATCTTGCGCCTGCGCCGCCGCAAGTGCGGGATGACCGGAGGCTAGCTCGAAAGTGGCGCTTACTTGCCCTTGCGCTTGCCCCTGGCGGATCAAACCGCCGTCACCTCTGGCGCCAAGCGCGAGGGAAAACGCATCGAGCAAAATCGATTTGCCGGCGCCGGTCTCGCCGGTCAAAATGGTGAGACCGCGGCCGAACTCGAGATCGAGTTTGTCGATCAAAACGATATCGTGAATCGAGAGCGAAACGAGCATGGGGTCGAGGGGCTCCCCGAAGCGCCATCTTCAGACATGGCCAGTGCTCTTTAACATCATTTATAAGAACCGGAAAAACTTGCAAATCGCCTGTCTAATCCGGTGCTTGCCGCACGCTAGAGCATGTCCCGAAAAAGCTGCTCGACTTTTCGATCGAGACATACTCCGACTCTTTGAAAGTAATCGATTCCTTTTCGATGATGTGGTCAGGTCTGATTATCATTGATCCTAGATCGAGAGGCTCGCACGATTTTGTCCGCGCGCTGATCCGCATGATAGTCGCTGATGGCAAAGAATGCCCAGATCGTCGCGGGAAGCCAACCAATCACAGTCAGTTGTAAAACGAGGCAGATTATCCCCGAAAAAAACTTTCCCATCGTAAAAAATGACAGCCACGGCAGAAACAGCGCTATCAGATACCTCATAACGAACTCTCCTGGCAGACTGACGCAGTCTAGCCGAGGCCCATTTTGTGGAGGAAGGCTTTCGAGATCCAGGAACCCTCATCCTCATGCGGCTGCAGCCCGCTTCCTTGAAGCAGCGCAAAGGCATCCTTGTACCAGCTCGACTCCGGGAAATTATGGCCAAGAACGGCGGCGGCGGTCTGGGCTTCGCTGGGAATGCCAAGCGCGAGATAAGCCTCAGTCAGCCGCTCCAAGGCTTCCTCCGCATGGCGGGTCGTCTGATATTTGAACAGTACCTGACGGAAGCGATTGATTGCCGCCGCATAATTATGATCGTTGAGGTAATAGCGTCCGATCTGCATCTCCTTACCGGCGAGCTGGTCGCGGGCAACCTGAAGCTTGTAGCGCGCATCCTCGACATATTCTGACTTCGGGTATTTTTCGGTGATCTCGGTGAAGACCTCAACCGCCTTGGCCGCGCGGCCCTGATCGCGGCTTATGTCCGGGATTTGATTGTAATAAGACATTCCCTCAAGATAATAGGCGTAAGGGAGATCGGGGGCATTCGGAAATAGCTTGATATAGCGCTTCGCCGAATTAATGGCGTCGTCGTAGCTGGCGTTTTGATATTGGCTGAAGATGGTCATCAAAACCGCCTTCCTTTGCCATTGCGAATAGGGAAATTGCTTGTCGACTTCGGCGAATTTCTTGGCCGCGGCGTCGTAATCCTTGTTTTGCAGCCGGGCGAGCCCTTGATTGTAGAGATCCTCCGCCGGAACATCGGGCACGACCTTGGGTTCGTATTTTTCGCCCTTGAACAGATTCATGGGGTTGATCGAATCCAGCCACGAGCCGTCGGCGCGGACCGGCAGGGACATGGCCATCGACGTTGCTATCACCGCACTGTGGATCAGCAGCCTGACCGAAGCTTTCGGCGAGGGCTTTTGTGTCTTCTTAATGGCAATATCCATCTGCTCTTGAATGGCGATCTGCATAGGCTCTGCTCATTTGCCGCAAATAAAGAGAACCAGGATTCAACGGTTCTGCCGCAACCGGCACCGTTGGCTACCTTTTCTGTCGGTCCGTAAAAAAGCATTAATATGGCAGGAAATGATTAATTTGCTCCGGCGACGCTGAATCCTGTCTTCCAAGCCACTTCCCGGTTCATCCCCCGCGAGCCCGCACCCCATCCTTGACGCAAGCCGCGGGTAAGCCTAACTAAATGAGAGTAAACCTAGGGGATCCCCGGCAGGGGGCTGAGAGGCTGGCGGCGCTGAGAAAGCGGCCCGGCGACCCTTTGAACCTGATCCAGCTCGTACTGGCGTAGGGATGGTAAGCAGTGAATTTTCCCTTTAAAGACTTGCCTGTTCGCGCCTGTTTTGCCTGTGCCCGGCTTAACGCCTGCGCAAATGGGTAAGGCCATGCATATTCGCGTTATCGGCGCCGGAGTTGCGGGCCTCACGGTTGCTTTTGAATGCGCCCAGGCCGGGCTTACTGTTGAACTGCTGGAACAACACGAAGGTCCAGGTCTCGGCTGTTCCAGTCTTGCGGGCGGCATGCTAGCGCCCTGGTGCGAGGCCGAGAGCACGGAAAAGCTTATTCTCGATTTCGGCCTCGAATCGCTTCAATTCTGGACAAAGACCATAGCTGTCGCAAGTCAGCGCGGGTCGCTTGTCGTCGCGTCCGCCCGCGACCGGCCGGAGCTCACCCGTTTTGCCCGCCGCGCTGCCGGCTTCGAGCCAATTGACGCAGCCCGAATAGCGGCGCTCGAGCCCGATCTGGAAGGGCGCTTTGACGGCGCCTTGTTTTTTCCGTCCGAAGCGCATCTCGATCCGCGCGCGGCGATGGCGGGGCTTGCTGCGCGGCTTGCCGGATTCAGCACTGTCACGCTGCGCTTTGGCATGGATGCGGCGCAAGCGCCGGAAAGCGCCGATTGGACAATTGATTGCCGCGGTCTTGCGGCGCAAGACGCTTTGCCCGATTTGCGCGGCGTCAAAGGTGAAATGCTGGTTCTGGCGACAAAGGAGATCGTGCTGACCCGGCCGGTGCGGCTCCTGCACCCGCGCCAGCCCGTCTATATCGTGCCGCGCGGCGACGGGCGGTTCATGATCGGCGCGACGATGATCGAGAACGAGGAGCCTGGCCGAATCACCGCGCGGGCCATGCTCGAATTGCTAAATGCTGCCTATTGCGTGCATCCTGCTTTTGCCGAGGCGGAAATTGTGGAGACGGGCGCGGGCGTGCGGCCGGCGTTTCCAGACAATCTGCCGAAAATCCGCCGCGATGGGCGCAAGCTCTATGTCAACGGCCTTTACCGTCATGGCTTCTTGGTGGCCCCCGCGCTTGCCCGGCGGGTTGTGCAAATCATCTTAGAGAACGCTTATTTTCCGGAGGTAATGGATGCACATCCATGTGAACGGCAAAGCGCTTGACGTCGCGGCGGCAACGCTTGCCGCATTGTTGCACGAACTTGAATATGAAGATTGCGCCGTCGCGACGGCGCTCAACCGCAATTTTGTCCGCAGACGCGATCGTGGCAAAACGCCTTTGAAAGAGGGCGACGCTGTCGAAATTCTCGCGCCGCGCCAAGGAGGCTGACATGGCCGCTGATTTGGCCGCTGACTCGATTGCTGACTTGGGCGGCGACCGTCTCACCCTCTATGGCGCCGAATTCTCTTCAAGGCTTCTTGCCGGAACCGCGCAATATCCCTCGCCCGCAATCCTTTCGCGCGCCATCGTGGCGGCCAAGGCCGAGATCGTGACAGTCTCGCTCAGGCGCGAATCCGGGGGCGGCCGGGCCGGTGAACGGTTCTGGGCGCTGATCCGTGATCTGGGCGTGCGGGTCCTGCCCAATACGGCTGGGTGCCGCAGCGTTAGGGAAGCGGTGACCACGGCGCAGATGGCGCGCGAGGTTTTCGACACCCCCTGGGTCAAGCTCGAAGTCATCGGCGAGGAAGACAGTTTACAGCCTGATGTTTTCGGTCTCGTCGAGGCGGCATCGATTCTCACGCGCGAAGGGTTTCAGGTTTTTCCCTACACTACCGAGGATCTCGTCGCGGCGGAAAAGCTGCTTGGGGCGGGCTGCGAAGTCCTGATGCCATGGGGGTCTCCCATCGGCTCGGGGCGCGGTCTCAACAACCCCTATGGTTTGAAATCGCTGCGCGCGCATTTCCCGAATGTGCCGCTGATCATCGATGCCGGGATCGGCGCGCCCTCCCATGCGGCGGCGGCAATGGAACTGGGTTTCGACGCGGTGCTCACGAACACTGCAATCGCCAAGGCCGGCGATCCCGTGATTATGGCCCGCGCCTTTGCGCTTGCGGTCGAGGCGGGACGCATCGGCTATCGCGCCGATTTGATGCAGGCGCGGGACATGGCAGCCCCATCGACCCCGGTAATCGGACGCGCTTTCAGCGATCTCGCGCGTGCTTGACCCTTTCTATGTGATCGTCGACAGCGCGGCTTGGATCGCCCGGCTTTTGCCCTGCGGTGTGCGGCTCGTGCAGTTGCGGATCAAGGATCAGCCGGATGCAAATGTCCGCGCGGAAATAAAGGAGGCCAAGGCGCTTTGCGAACGCCATGGCGCCCAGCTCGTCGTCAATGATTATTGGCAACAGGCGATCGACACGGGCTGCACGTTCATCCATCTCGGCCAAGGCGATCTCGATACGGCTGATCTCGCCGCGATCCGCCGCGCCGGTGTGAGGTTTGGCGTCTCGACCCATGATGAGGCCGAGCTTTCTCGTGCCCTCGAAACCGGGCCGGATTATATCGCGCTCGGCCCCATCTATCCGACGATCCTGAAAGCCATGGCCTTTCCACCGCAGGGCCTGCCGCGCCTCAAGGAGTGGAAGACAAAAATCGGTAAGTTACCGCTTGTCGGCATCGGCGGGATCACGCTGGAGCGCATGGCGGGAGTGCTTGAGGCCGGACCTGACAGCGCGGCCGTTGTGACCGACATCACGCGGAACGCCGATCCGGAGCAACGCGCACGAGATTGGGTGAAGGCGACGCGGAAGTTTGCCATTCAAATCCCATAAGGGACAGGCAGCGCAATTTTTGGCCTGTTTCGCCCCGCTGGGATTACGTCGGATCCTCGCGGTGCAGATCGTGAACCGTCACACCGCGCGTGATCGCCGAGCGCTCCAGCCATTCGGGATGGCGAAGCGTGCGCAAGGTATCTTCATAGCCCGAGTCCCAATGCTCGCGCATCGAGGTGCCGGAAAATTCATAGTCCCGCGCATGGCCTTCGTAATTTTTGTGCTGATAGATGAGATGCACGATATTGACGATGGCGGATTTCGAACATTCCTCGATGAATTCCTTTTCGCCCGGCCGCAACGCCTCGGGAGGAACTCTCGCCAAGGCTTCGGCGAGCCGCATTTTCATATTGTGGGTGCGGGCGAAGGCATCGGTATTCTGACGGGTGCGGCTCGAATACATGATCTCCTTGTGGCGCGTGAGGACATCCGACATCTGGCGGGGCAGGGTGCCGCGTGCGCTGAAGAGGTCCACTTGAAATACGAGCGACGATTGGTGCTCGTCCTGTTCCAGCAGATATTGCAGCGGCGTGTTCGAGACGATTCCGCCGTCCCAGTAAAACTCGCCGTCGATTTCGACCGGGGGAAAGGACGGCGGCAGCGCGCCGCTGGCCAT
>PLUZ01000003.1:0-1996 GCA_003162995.1 Methylocapsa sp.
GGCCAGTTCGTCAGCGATTGCCGCCACCTCAGCCACGAAAACCGCCTGGTCCTTTTCCATTTTGGCAATGCGGTCGGCGAGACCGGTCTGCTTCTCGAGCATGGGGCCGAGATCGGCAACGGCAGCCAGACTCTCGCGCACCGTTTCGAGCGAAGGCGCCGCGCCGGCCTCGCCCAGCCAGCAGGCCGAGCACGCCTTGGCCCATGCGGCGCTCCATCTCTGGCCAGCAGTGGTGGCTTTCTCGACATCGCGCTCGCGGTTCTTCAGGTCGCGCTGGCTTTCCTCGACCGCGTCCCGTAAGTTCTTCAACTCGGCCTCACGATCGATGGCGGCTTGCGCTGCCGCCAGAAGCATCTCAACGCTCGCGTCCGCTTCATACGCTATGCCCGCCGCAACAAGTGCGGCCGTCAGCCTTTCCCGGGCGGCCTTGGCATCGGCGTCCGCCTCATGCAGATCGCGTTCTGCTGCAAGAATAGATGCCCTCACCTCCAGCGCCTTGCCGCGGCGGGTGAGCCAGACCTCGAGTTGCGGCAGAGGCANNAGCCGGTGATCTCTTCATGGACACGCTGGAGAGTTGTCTCCGACGCACCCAGCAGTTGATGCGCGCGGCTGAGATCGACCTCAAGGACAGCCAGCGCTTGGGTCATTTGGTGAAGCTTCGCGAGGGCGGCCGTATGTGCCAATCGCGCGCTCGTAACGATGTCGTCGTGCCGGAGGGCAGCCTCGAAAGCATCTGCGGAGGCAGCGTCGAGCGTTCGGCGATGACTGGCCCATGCCTGCTCCCGGGCCGTACGNNTGATCACTGACAACGCCGACAACGCTGCCGATGGCGTCCAGCTCGGCCCTGAGCCGGAGGCGTTCCGTCGTCAGACGCTCGACCTCACCCTCGTGTCGATCGATCTGCTTTTGGACCTCAGCGGCCGCTATCTTCCAGCGCTCGATAGTGCCAGCTTCGGGGACCGCCAATTCGACGAGTTGCTGGACGTCACCCTCCCACGGCCGCAGCTCGCGGATCCGATCCGCCAGGGTCTCGAGATGAGCTGCGCGAGACCGGGCGGCGAGGCGACGGCGCGCGGCATGATCATCGGCGCGCAGCGCTGCGACGGTCGCCACGAGCGACGATATCCGCGTCTCGCTCCCCAGTCCCACCTCTTGTCCGCCGCCGGCTTGCTCAAGCCTGGCCTGTGCCCCATCGAGCCGTCGCCGGACCTCCGACAACTCGCCTTCCGCCGATTCCAGGGCAGCCTCGACGCCCGATCGCGTCTCGATCAACTCCCGCAGGGCGCCGACGACGGATGCTCGGAGTGTCAGACGCGCCGGATCCGGCTCCCCTTTGCGTTCAATCCGGCTGAGGATCCCGGAAATCACCAGCTCGGCTTCCCGCAATTGCAGGCGGCGTTCGGGAATGTCCTTCTCTGCTGTCACATGACGTGCGCGGAGATCGGCGAGGCGTTCGACCCTATCGGTCAGGCTCACCGCGGCTTCGTCCACGACAAGTGCGTCCAGTTCCGACGACAGCTGCGCGATCTCGTCCGCGAGCCCTTGCGCGCGTGTCACAAGTTCAATCTCGTCCTTCTGAAGCTGGGGCAAGTCCTTGGCCCATCCGAGAGGCGCATCAGGGAGGTCTGCGAGAGGCGCGAGGCGCTCGCGGACACTTCGTGACGCCGCCAAACGCGGCAACGCATTCAGAAGGCGTTGAATCTCGTCCATCCGCGACTGGATCTGGCCACGCCTGGCGATCGCCTCCTCGTACTGTGAACCCGTCCGATCGCGGATCTCAACCAGCTGGACATAGTGCGACGCCAAGGTATCGATGCGTTCCCGCTCTTCCTTCAGGCCGGCAAGCCGGCCCTTGAGGTCCGACAGCTCGCCGCTGCGGGCGCGATATTTATAAAATCCGTCGGCTTCGGTTCTAAGGTCACTCAGGCTACGGCTTAGATCGGCAAGGCCGGCGCTCGCCGAGAAGAGGAGCTGGCCGAGATCGCCTTTGCTGGCG
>PLUZ01000003.1:2009-4218 GCA_003162995.1 Methylocapsa sp.
AGGACGCCCTCGGAGATTGGTCGTTCGCTGGCATCGAGCAAGCTGTTCTGCGGTCGCTTGACCCGAAGAAACTCTCTTGTCCCGCCCGCGAGCTCCAAGGATGCGCCGATCCTCATCGTCGCGTAGGGATGGAGGAAGTTGAAACGGCTCCGGGTCTCGATCCCGAAGAGGACATCAAGAAAGGCGGCAAGCGCCGTCGACTTGCCTGCCTCATTCGGCCCGTAGACGGAGTGCAGATCCGGTTCGCCGTCCATCCGCTCGCCGAAATCGATGCTCTGATCGGTGAATTTGCCGTACCGGGCGAGGTCGAGGCGCTTAAGACGCATCAGGGCTCCCGCGCTTCCGCGCCCGCATGCAGCCGGGCGAGCACGTCCTCGACGCCTTCCTTCACCAGTTCCGTGACGGCGGCCTTGAACGCCGCCTCGTCCGCGCCGAGAAGGTTCCGGCATTCCTGGGGGAGTTGGGTCCTAAGCTCCTCCGCGATATCGACCGCCTCCGCTTGATAGGCGTCGGACCGGAAGACCTCCTCGTCGATCAGGCGGCGCAGCTCCGAGATTGGATGATCCCGTGAGGCAGCCGCCGCTCCGGGGGCTTTGCAGTCGACTTCCAGCCTCTCGACCCAGCAGGCCCCGATCATGGAGGCTCGGTCGTCCACCTCGGTCTTGAGGAGATCGAGATCGCGCCGGATGCGCCAGGCGAGCGGCGTTGCTCCGGTCAGGTGCACGCGGGCCACCAAATGCTCTGACTCCAACCCATCGCGGGCGCGTTCGATCACTCTGCCAAGCGCCCCAACCAGGTCGCGCCAATCGTCGATGCGCGTCGCATCGATCGAGACTCTCTCGAACTGCGCGATGCTGGTGACGCGCTCCTCGATCAGGATCGATCGATCGTCGGCGACCGTGACCAGAGTCACGGATTTGGCGCCGGCCTCGTTGATGTCCCGGCCCTGTGGCATGCCGGGCATCACGATCGCGCACTTTCCTTCCACGACCGAGCGCTTGTGCACATGGCCGAGTGCCCAATAGCGGAAGCCTGTCGCCTGGAGATCGGCGAGGCTGCACGGGGCATAGAGATCGTGGCCCGGCGCGCCGGCGAGGCTCGTATGTAAAAGACCGATGTTCACCGCGCCTTCGATGGGGAGTTTGTACTTGCCGATCAGGCTTTCAGGCGCGTGCGGCTGTGCGAAGCTCAGGCCGTGGATCGCGACGGGAAAATCGCCGTTGGATCGGTCGACCACGATCGCCTCGGCGCGGCCTCCAAATACCTTCACCGAATCCGGAAAGGTCAGCTCCTTTGTGATCCGCGACAGCGCGTCGTGGTTGCCGCGGATGACGAAGACATGGATACNNAATGCAGGCGCCGGATTTGCTCCGACAGGAACCGCGCCGTCTTCATCGAGGTCTGGTCGCCGTCATAGAGATCACCGGCCAGAAGCAGCGCGTCGACCTGCTCGTCGAGACAGAGGTCAATGATGCGCACGAAAGCACGGCGCGTCGCGTTCCCGATCAGTTCGGCGAGGTCAGGATCGCGAAGGGCCAGCGAGCGGAGCGGCGAATCGAGATGGACGTCTGCCGCATGGATGAAGCGAAAGGCCAAGGTTTGCCGCTCCCCGGGACCACGGCGCGGAGAGGAAACGTGCCGCCATTCCGCCAGATAATGCTGTCCTATAGGCTGAAACGGCGTATCCAAGACGTTCAATCGGAGACGATGGGCGCCTATTCACAGCATTGCGGCCTATTGGCTTTGGAAGATCCGTTGGGCTCGGCAACAAAACGGGCTGACCGGCTGGAACAATCGCTTTCACCGGGACACGTCCGATCGCCTCGATGGTCTCGCCGGTTTGCTCACCCGATGGTCCAGGCGCGGTAGCGTTTTCGTCCGGTGATCTCGCGCAGGCTTGAGCCGAGGTCCCCGACCAGAATTTGGGCCGCCTGCGGGCTGATCGCGAGTCTTTGCGCGATCATCGCGACGCTGACGAGGGGCGCCTCGAGCAGCAGCTCGGCAAGGGCCGGCAGATGCGAGGTCTCCCGGCGTCCCCGGCATTTGCGCACCAAAAGCGCGCGCGCCAGGATCAGCCGGTCGTGCTGGGCGAGGCCCTCGCGGGCGCCGGCTTCGACGATCGCGAGCCCCTGGCGGAGGTGATCGAGGCGAGTGTGGGGCCGCTCCTGCGGCCGCAGGCGGCGCAGATCCAGGGCGCACTCGACGGCAT
>PLUZ01000408.1 GCA_003162995.1 Methylocapsa sp.
GATCATGGACTGCTCCGTAGATAGATGGCTTCTCCGCTGATCCTACAAGGAGCCGCCGCGATGTCCATGGAGCGCCTGGAAAAGGGAATTTTTCGCGCACGGCGCGTGATACAATTCCAGGATACGGCGGAAACGTGATGTTGCGATAAGTTTTATCTATTTCCAATCCGTTTTGGCGCCAATCCTATCCAGGCATCGACCCTATCGGTTTGACACTTCTGAATTGAGAGATGTCTGTTTCACGTAATAGCGTCCGTCCCCGGCTTGAAACAAGAGCCCCCGCCGGCATGCTTCCGCTAAAGCGTCCCTTGCGTCTTTCTCTGTTAGATTCGCGTAAGTCATCAGCCGCCCGGGAGAGACCCAGCCATGAGACGCCGCAATCTCAACAGCGCGGGGAAGCGCCCCCGTTAAGACTTGCTTTCGTTGTCCCTTAGCCAAAATGAAGAGGGGCACAAGGCACAACAGCCCGACGATGACAAAGACAAAATCGAGCATCCTCACCTCCCATGCAAAGCGCGCGGCGGTCCTCGCTTTTCACATAATGGAACACCGCTGAAAGTGAAGGCGTCTCGGATAAACATTACTAGCTCAATAGCGCTCCGCGGCCTCGTCGCGACGCAAATTCCACTCGTTTGCCTCTGGGCCAGCGCTTTGATATGAACCTGGCTGCAACGCGCATACGCCTCCAAGCCCCCTGATCCTGAGGAGCGAGCAAAGCTCACGTCTCAAGAAGCGAGCGCGGGTTAGGTGGCTCGCTAACCTCATCTGTTGAGACGCTTGCTTCGCAAACTCCTCAGGATGGGGGCGCAAGTTTTAGTGCTGCCTGGACCCAGAAAAATGGAAAAATTTACCTCCCTCACCGGTGCCGCGGCGCCGCTCGAAATCACCAATGTCGACACCGACATGATCATCCCGAAGCAATATCTCAAAACGATCAAGCGCACGGGGCTGGGCCAGGGTCTTTTCGCGGAAATGCGCTATCACGACGATGGAAGCGAAAATCCCGATTTCGTCCTGAACAAACCCGCCTATCGCAACGCAAAAATTCTCGTCGCGGAAGATAATTTCGGCTGCGGCTCGTCGCGCGAGCATGCCCCTTGGGCCTTGCTGGATTTCGGCATCCGCTGCGTGATCTCGACGAGCTTCGCCGATATTTTTTATAACAATTGCTTCAAGAACGGCATTCTGCCGGTCATTGTTTCCCGCGCAGACCTCGCCAAACTCATGGACGACGCCAGGCGCGGCGCCAATGCGACGCTCTCGGTCGATCTCGAAGCCCAGGAAATTCGCGGCCCCGATGGCGGTGTGATCCGCTTCGATGTCGACCCGTTCCGGAAGCACTGCCTTATGAACGGTCTCGACGATATCGGCTTGACGCTGGAGAAATCCGCCCATATCGAGGCGTTCGAGAAAAAATCCGCGGCGGAGCGTTTTTGGCTCTGATCGCGTGGAAAAAATCCGGTGGCAATGGGCGCCGTCCGATGCTAAACAGTCGCCAGGACAGTGTCGAAACCTGTTCAGGGTAAGGAAACGTTTGCGGCGAACTCATCGCAACACATTGATGGAGGCAGAGGCTGACATGACTTGGACAACTCCTGTGATCACTGAAATCTGCGTCGGTATGGAAGTAACGAGCTATCTTTCTGCCGAGATCTGACGGCCTCGCTCGGCACTTTCATCAAAATCACTGATTGGCGCGCGCTTTGCGCATTCTTGTCCTGGGTTCAGCAGCGGGTGGCGGCTTTCCGCAATGGAATTGCCTCTGCCCGGTTTGCAAGCTTGCCTGGAGCGGCGATAAGCGCGTCACGCCGCGCAGCCAATCCTCACTCGCCGTTAGCGCCGACGGCGAGCGCTGGCTGCTTCTCAACGCCTCGCCCGATCTCCGCCAGCAGATCATCGCTTCGCCCTGCCTGCACCCACGTGGTGCGAAGCGGCAGTCGCCCATCCGGGCCGTTTTTGTCACCAATGCCGATGTCGATCACCTCGCCGGGCTTTTGACCCTGCGCGAGCAGCAAGGTTTCACGCTCTTTGGAAGCCGTGCAACCTTGGCGCAGGCGAGCGGTGGAATTTTTGGCGTTTTGAACACGGATCTCGTCGATACGCGCGTGGCCGAACTCGACGCTCCCGCGGATACCGGCCTCGGCCTCTGGGTTAAGCCTTTCGCGGTGCCAGGAAAAGTTCCTCTTTATCTCGAAGGGGCCAAGGTCGAGATCGGCACCGAAACCGAGGCGACGGTGGGGCTTCAGATTGGCGATGGCGCCAAGAGCTTTTTTTACGTGCCGGGCTGCGCCGAGATCAACCAAGGCGTCCTAAAAAGACTATCCGGAGCGGAACTTCTATTCTTTGACGGCACCACCTTCACCGACGGCGAGATGGTTGATCTCGGCTTGTCGAAGAAAACCGCGTGGCGCATGGGCCATGTGGCGATGAGTGGCGACAAAGGGTCGCTTAACGTCTTTGCCCCTTGCGGGATTTGCCGCAAAATATATGTTCATATTAACAATACGAACCCAGTTCTGATCGAGGATTCGCCGCAACGCTCGGAAGCCGTTCGCGCAGGCTGGGACATTGCCTACGATGGCATGGAGGTTTCCCTGTGAGCATTGCCGCACAGCCGCTGACAAGCGACGAACTCGAAGCCCGCTTGCGCCAAATCGGGGCCGAACGTTACCATCATTTACATCGTTTCCATCGCCGGCTGCACACCGGCCAATGCACTTATGAAGAAGTCCAAGCCTGGGCGCTCAATCGCTATTATTATCAGGCGATGATCCCCATCAAGGACGCGACGATCCTAGCCAAAATACCCGACCCCGAGGATCGCAGGCAGTGGCGCAAGCGCATCGAAGATCATGACGGCCTGCGCGAAGGCGACGGCGGCATCGAGCGCTGGCTGAAACTCACCGACAGCCTCGGTTTTCCCCGCGATTATGTGATCTCGACGCATGGCATATTGCCCGGCACCCGTTTCGCCGTCGAGGCTTATACGGAATTCTGCCGCAGCAGGAGCCTTTTGCAGGCGGTCGCTTCTTCCCTCACGGAATTGTTTTCGCCAACGATCATCAGCGAGCGCGTTGCCGGCATGCTGGCGCATTATGATTTCGTGAACAAGGAGACGCTCGCCTATTTCTCGCAGCGCCCGGTGCAAGCCAAGCGCGACAGCGACTTTGCCCTCGACTACGTAAAAAAACATGCCGCAACGCGGGCGGAGCAGAATTCCGTCATCGCCGCCTTGGAATTCAAAACCTCCGTGCTTTGGGCGCAGCTCGACGCGCTCTGGAGTGCTTATGTCGATGGCGCCATCCCGCCCGGAGCCTGGGTGCCGGGAACCGTGACGGCTCGTGTTCAGGCCGCCTGATGGAAGCAAACCAGTCAAATACCGTGTCAAAACCCTGCCTGCCGCGCGGCGTCCGCTTGAAATATGACGAGACGCGGAGCGAATGGCTTCTGCTTGCGCCCGAGCGCGTAATCAAGACGGATGCCATCGCGGTCGAGATCTTGAAACGCTGCGATGGAACCGCCACTTTCGCGGCGATCGTCGATGATCTCGCCCAACATTTCTCCGCCGACCGCGCGCGGGTGGAAGCGGATGTGCGCGCCTTGCTCGGCGAACTCGCGGCCAAGCGCATGGTGGATCTATGACCGCTACGCCGGAAAGATTTGATTCGCAAAAGAGACTTGGCGCCCCCGTGGCGATTCTCGCCGAGCTGACGCATCGCTGTCCTCTGGGCTGCCCCTATTGTTCCAATCCGCTCGCACTTGATCCGCGCGAGGACGAACTTTCGACCTCGGACTGGACCCGCGTTTTCTCGCAAGCAGCGACACTCGGCGTTCTACATGCGAATCTTTCTGGCGGCGAACCGGCGGCGCGGCAGGATCTGACCGATATCATCGCGCATTGCGCGAATGTGGGGCTATACACCAATCTCATCACCTCCGGGATCGGTCTCACGCAGGATCGCGTCAACGAACTCGCACGAGCCGGGCTCGACCACGCGCAGCTTTCGATTCAGGATTCAGATGCGCCGTCGGCCGACCGGATCGCCGGCTACAAGGGCGCCTTCGCCCGCAAGCTGGCGGTCGCGGAATGGATCACGCAGGCTGGTCTGCCGCTCACCATCAATGCCGTCATCCACCGCGCCAATATTTTTCGCGCGGGAGATATGGTCCGGCTCGCAGTCAAGCTTGGCGCGCGACGGGTCGAAATCGCGCATACGCAATATTACGGCTGGGGGCTCACCAATCGCGCCGCGCTCATGCCCTCGCGGACCGAGGCGGAGGTGGCGATCGCCGAGGTGGAAGCACTCAAAAAGGCCCTTGCCGGGGTCATCGTCATCGACCATGTCATTCCCGATTACCATGCCCGCTACCCGAAGGCCTGCATGGGGGGATGGGGAAAGCGCGGGCTCAATGTCACGCCAACCGGCAAAACCCTGCCCTGCCACGCGGCGGAAACCATTCCTGATCTCGAATTCTGGACTGTGCGGGATCGTTCGATCGAGGATATCTGGATCAATTCGCCCGCATTCAATGCCTTCAGGGGGGAGGATTGGATGCGCGAGCCTTGCCGCTCCTGCCCGCGCAAGACAGTCGATTATGGCGGCTGCCGCTGCCAGGCGCTTGCGCTCACGGGCGACGCGCGGGAAGCCGATCCGGTGTGTCACCTCTCGCCGCACCATGATAAGATCGCCGAAATCGCGGCGCAAAGCGAAGACGCGGGCGGCGTGCCCCTCTATAACTACAGGCGTATGAAACTGCGCGAACCGGCGGAATAGCTCTTTTCGCTTGTGCAATAACCGCATCCCCGGTGGAAAAGCCCGTGAAACCTTGGAAAATAGGGCATTCTCGCCTATATTCCGGGTGTTGCGGCCAAGCACGCCGCATGGCCGGGCGGCAGCTGTCCGGCAGGAGAGAAAGCAATGGCGGACGCGGTGAAAGGCCCGGTCGACCTGCCCCAGGATCTCCGATCCACCTCACTCGACGACAAATATGATCTGACGAAGGGGCGGATCTTCGTCTCCGGTCCGCAAGCCATTGTCAGGCTCCTGCTCATGCAGAGGGAGCTCGACCGCCGCAACGGCCTCGCCACGGCGGGTTTTATCTCAGGCTATCGCGGCTCACCGCTCGGCGGCCTCGACTTGACGTTTCTGCGCGCCAAGCACCCGCTCGACGCGGCCGGCATACAGTTTCAGCCGGGCCTCAACGAGGATCTCGCCGCGACCGCCATATGGGGAGCGCAACAGGCCGAGATGCGNNGTCTTCCGCCATGCCAATCTCGCGGGCACGTCGACACATGGCGGCGTGCTGGCCCTCATGGGCGATGATCACACCGCCGAATCCTCGACGACCGCGCATCAGTCCGAATTCAATTTCGTCAATGTGATGATGCCGGTCCTGTCTCCGGCAGGCGTGCAGGAGATTGTCGATTACGGGCTCTACGGCTTTGCGATGAGCCGTTTCACTGGCGCCTGGGTCGGCCTCAAATGCTTGAAGGATACGGTTGAATCCACCGGCTCGATTGACGTCTCGCTCGATCGCGTGAGGCCCATCGTTCCTGCCTCTTTCGTCATGCCGCCAGGCGGCCTCAATATTCGCGCGCGCGACACGGTTCTCGATCAAGAGAAACGCCTGCAGAATTATAAGCGCGACGCCATGGTGGCATGGCTCCAGGCGAACCGTCTGAACAAGATCATTACCTCCGGCGGTCCCAATGCAAAAATCGGCGTGATCACGGCGGGAAAATCCTATCTTGACGTGCGTCAGGCGATGGACGACCTCGGCATCGACGAGGACAAGG
>PLUZ01000356.1:0-1186 GCA_003162995.1 Methylocapsa sp.
TTGTCACCATGATAAAAAGGCAGCATGCGCTGGAGAACTCCATCTTTGTCGACAAAATGATGTTTTAGCGCGGCCGCGATATGCACCCCAATCGCCGCGATTAACAGCTTCGATACGACTTCATGGATAAATTTCGACCGCGCTTCCAGCAATGCATTCGGGCCAGTGAGATTGGGCACGATGAAGCCGCCTGGAAGGTGCGTTGGGAACGGCAAGGGCGACGCCGAAACCATAAGCCAGCCCGATCCAATCATCGCGGCGATGAGGATATAAAAGCCAAGGTGAAAAGCGCGGGCGAGCTGCCGTTCCCAGGGCCGCATACCAGCCGGGAAGGCGGGTGAGGAATTTGCCATGCGCCATAGGCCGCGCACCAGCATCACCGCCAGAACAAAAAAGCCAATCTCCTTGTGAAGCTGATAGGTTTCGAATTTTGCGCCTGAGCCGAGCCCGGCATGCACCATGGCAAGACCAAGGCCAAGCATCGTGATGATAAGCGCCGCGGCGCTCCAGTGCAGGGCTTTGGCAACATAGCCCCAGCGCCCGCCCGAGTTGCGCATCATCATGGCCCGGCGGATGCTTCCGTTGTAACGGTCAGATGGATCAAATCGCTGATGATCGGATAGCCAAAACTCATGCCGTAATCCAAACGATTGATCACGCCGGTTGCCTTGAAGCCGAGCCGCTTATTGGTCCCAGCAAGTTTTGGGGTAACCTCCACGTCCAGGCTGATTGGCTTCGTCACGCCGAGCATGGTCAGATCGCCGGTGACCTCCGCATGCTGCTCATCGCGTTTTTCGACATTTGTCGAANNGAAGATTTCGCTGCACAAGTAATCATTCAAACTTGGCGATTTTACATCCACGGATCTGGCTACGACTTCAAATTCCACCCGGCTCCGGAAGGGGCTATTAAAGTCTATATCGATGTGGCCCTCGAATGATTTGAACTCGCCGCTGGTTCTCGGCCAGCCTGCCGCATCAATCCAAAAGAGAACATGCGTTTGGGATGGGTCGATCGTCCAGGAGGATCGCGCCTGAGCTTGGATCGTTGCTGCGGCGATAACGATCCCTAGCAATGCGCGTCCGAATGTCTCAGCTATGCGCATGCCCGGCTACTCCTGCGCTGCGGTATAAAAAATTCCCTGCGGTTTATAAGAGCCGGCTGTTCCCAGTTCAAACCGCCCTCC
>PLUZ01000356.1:1291-5764 GCA_003162995.1 Methylocapsa sp.
TTTCGCGGTTGGCTTGATTGTGAACCTCGTTTGGCCGCTTCGCGGATTTGCCGCCGATGGCTCGAAGAGCAGCTGGCAAACGGTCAGGATAGCAAGCGAAGGCGCGCGGCCTCCCTACAACTATTTGGAACACAACAAACTCGCCGGTTTTGAAATCGATCTTGCCCGCGATTTGTGCGCCCGCATGAAGGTTTCCTGCAGCTTCATAGCTCAGGATTGGGACGGGCTTATCCCTGGCCTTCTCGCGCATCATTACGATGCGATCATGGCGGCGATGGAAATCACCGACGAAGCCCGCCAAAAAATCGCCTTCACCAAGCCTTACGTCCGCATGCCTTCCGCTTTCATGACCTTAAAGGAGCACGCCACGCTGGATACGAGTCCGGCGGGCCTCGTCGGCAAGAGCATTGGCGTCGAGTCGGGCGGAACCCATCAGGCCTATGTCGAGGATGTTTACAAGCAATCGGAAATCCGCCCCTATGCAACGCTCGAGGAAGCCATTCTCGATCTCGCCGAAGGCCGGCTTGATGCGGTCATCGGCGACAAGGACGCACTTGCCGATTACATGAAAACGCGAAAGGAAGCACAATGCTGCGTCCTCGTCGCGGATGTGCCGCACGATCCGGCCTATTTCGGCGACGGCATCGGCATTGGGCTTCGGCCGGAAGACAAGACGCTCAAAGCCATGTTCGAGAAAGCTTTGGACTCTTGCATGGCGGACGGCACATTTGCCAAGATTAGAGCCAAATATTTCGACTTCAATATCAATTAGCCGCATCGCTCCGAATCTGTTTTGGACGTTTGCGCCAAGGCTGATCTTTCAGCCATCAGATTTGTCCGATTTCAAGGTCCAATCGGACAAAAGTGTTNNTTTTGGTACGATTGACGCTCTGTGCATATGCACCTTCGCAAGGCGGCGCGATGTGCGGCGCGGGGATTTTTGGAAGAGCGCGATTCTACGATAGTATTAAATTTTGGCTTTGTGATTTTTTAAAATCCTTCCCCGTTAAAGCATGATCCGAGAAGGTTGCAGATTGTTTGGATGAGATCCTGCGCTAACGGCGAATGCTATCGTTCCAAACAGTTTCCCGTGAAACCTCTTCATCCGATTGCCGAGGGATCTACGCATGGCCCCTTACATCCGGCACTTTGAAACCGGTGGGAATGCGCGCAAAGCACTCCGGCTCCGCCTTGTCAGCATCGTGCAAACACATCAGATTTAGGCGGAAACCGGCGACTCTCCGGGGGCTATGGCGCTGGCAATTGCTTTTTCCGCAAAGACATTAAGAATAGGCCATGAGCATGACCGCATTTCACCTCAATCCTCATTTGAAGCCGCTCCGCCAGGGAGACCTTGACGGGCTCTGCGGAGCCTATGCGATCTTGAATGCATTACAATGGCTGCTGCCCAAGGCTCGGGATACGGACTATCTCACCAAATTGTTCGATAAGACCATCGGCAAAATTTATACGATTGAAAACATCCGTGACGGTGGCGAAGAGCCGGAGCTACGCGACGTCTTTCAGTTCGTCAGAAGGCATGTTGCCAGAGATTTCAAGGTCGATATGAAACTCACGGCACCTTTTGCTCGCGTGGATGATTTCAAACGGCCTGATCAGGCCATGCAATCCGTATTCGACACGGAAAAAGGTGGTGTCTTTGTCTTCGGCTTTGAAGGGTTCGATAGCCATTGGACGGTTGCCCGAGGTCTCACGGGTAATGAGGTCATTTTATTTGATAGTTGGGAATATGTGACGTTCGATCGCGGTAAATTCGCTTGGAGCGACCCGGAAATAGATATCGCCAAATCCGACAAAATCGTAATTTCGTCTCCCGATTTGAATTGGATCAGCATCGATAGGCGATAGGCTTTGTCAAAAGCCCCTTGTGACCGCGTGCCCCGCGAAGGAGGCGAGGCAGACTCATGCCCCTGTTTGTCATGAGAGTGTGGGCAGATCGACATCGCGCCCGGCGAGTTTTTCCTCCATCTTTTTTTCCTCGCGGCGAACAATATACATAAAGGCGATCACGCCGCAGACGCCCCCGAAAAGCGCGATGATTCCAAGCGGCCCGCTGACGCGATGAAGCAAGTCGCCGAAGCGGTAGGCGCCTATTCCGAATATAAGCGCCCAAATGATGCCGCCCGCGGCATTGAAGAACAAAAATTGCGGCCAATGATATTTGTTCACGCCCGCGAGCAATGCCGCGAAAACCCGCAGGAATGCCACGAACCGGCCGAAAAAGACGATCTTCGCGCCATGTTTTACGAAGAGATATTGCCCGAGTTTGAGCCGGTTCTCCGAGAGGCGGACAAATTTGCCATAGCGCAAAAGGAAGTTCGCGCCCCATGTCCTGCCAACCCAAAAGCCGATATTGTCGCCGATGATGGCGCCCGCCGCCGCGCAGGCGATGACAAGGGTTAGGTCAAGCTCATGGGTGGCCCCGGCATAGCCGGAGGCCAGAACCAAAACCGTTTCGCCAGGCAGCGGAACGCCTGCGCTCTCCAGCATGATGATGAGAAAGACCACCCAATAGCCGTGCTGCGCAATGAGTGGTTGAATTTGGGCGAGTAACACGAAGACTCCGCTCCACTGCGGGCCGGCAGTTTTGGCTCACATGCGCAAACATCCGATACGCAATTGAAGCGGGCTAGGCAAGCCGGGCGCTGGCTGACGCCGATCACTCCCAAGCTAGGATACGAAGGATCGCTCTCGGAGCTTGACCGATCGTGGCAAATCCGCCCTGATTCTTCACGATTTCCATCATTTATGAACCACTAATGAACGCGTTCCAGCCGTAACTTTGCCGTTGTCATCCTAAATAGTGTCAAATCTTGTTTGGTTAATGCTAACAATTGGATTCGGTGATTTGAGAATTAAACAGGAACAAATTTGGAGTTGATGCGTTTAAGGCACAGGTAAGGTCAGATAAAGGCGGTCGTGCTTATGATTAACCTTGAACTTCTGTACAAGCCTGCCCCGATCAACCATGGGGAGCTGGTCGGGAGACTGGTCGTCGTCTCGAATCGTGTAGCCGTGCCATCATCCTCGGCGGCGCCCGCGGCGGGCGGGTTGACTGTCGCGTTGGAGGCAGCGCTCAAAGAGAGAGGAGGCCTGTGGTTTGGCTGGTCGGGCAAAACCGGAGAGGAGGGCGACAACGCCGCCCAATGCAGGACTATTGGATCGCTCACCTATGCGGTATGCGACCTCTCGCGCCGCGATATCGAGCAATATTATTGCGGCTTTGCCAACCGGACGCTTTGGCCGATTTGTCATTATCGCCTCGACCTCGCCAATCTGTCGGAATCCAACGCGGCCGCCTATTTCCGGGTGAACGAGCATTTCGCCCGCCAGGTCCACAAGCTCCTGCGGCCCGACGACATCATCTGGGTGCATGATTATCATCTCATTCCCATGGCGCGTTTCTTACGCCAGATGGGCTGCACCAACCGGATTGGTTTTTTCCTGCACATTCCATGGCCGGGGCCGGATGTGGCGAGCGCCCTGCCCTTCTATCAGCGGATTCTTCGCTCTTTCGGCGCCTATGATGTCGTTGGTTTCCAAACCCAGTCCGACGCCGATAATTTCCGCGATTGCATCACCGCCGCCAACGCCGGGCGCGCCATTGACGGTGACGAGTGCGAGATCGACGGCCGCCGGATGCTGGTCCGTGCGTTTCCAATCAGCATCGACAGCGAGGCCTTCGCGCAGGAGGCACGTGCCGCCGAAAAAAACAGCGTGGTCAAGCGCACGCTCTCGAGCCTCAGCGGCCGCGACCTCGTCATCGGCGTCGACCGGCTCGACTATTCAAAGGGCTTGAAACAGCGCATGGCGGCGTTCGCGACCTTCCTCGAGCGTTCGCCGCAAGCGGCGCGGGCGCGCGTGACGATGTTGCAGATCACGCCGAAATCGCGCTCGGAAGTCCCCGAATATGCCCGCATGCAACGCGAATTGGAGGAAGAGGCCGGCCGCATCAATGGCAAGCTCGGCGATGTCGATTGGACTCCCTTGCGCTATATCAACAAATCGATGAGCCATACGGCTCTCGCTGGACTTTTCCGCATGTCCCGCATCGGCCTCGTCACGCCTTTGCGCGACGGCATGAACCTTGTCGCCAAGGAATATGTCGCAGCGCAAGCGCCGGATAATCCGGGCGTGCTTGTCTTGTCGCAATTCGCGGGCGCAGCCCAAGAGCTCAAAAGCGCCTTGATCGTGAACCCCTACGATATCGAGGCGACCGCCGCCGCGATCGCTCGCGCCTTCACGATGCCGCTCGAAGAGCGCAAGGATCGCTGGCAGGCCAATATGGCCGTGCTGCGCGCCAGCAGCGTCCACGATTGGGCTTCCCATTTCCTGCAAGCGCTCGCCAACGAAGCCGAAGGCGGGGAGCTCGGCAGGGCGCTGGACGAAGCCTGCCTTCCAGGATCCGCCGGCTTGGACCGGCTTAGTGCGACCGGAGCCGCGCTGCGCCGC
>PLUZ01000276.1 GCA_003162995.1 Methylocapsa sp.
GGCCGCGTGAGTGCGCGGCTCCCCCATCAGTAATTGCTTTTCCGGTTTCAATGCCTATATTTCGCGCTATCCGAGGGCTCTAGAGTCGTTTGAAACCATCCGCGGGCGCCGTCTTAGTCCGTGATTAATCCGAACTTTGCTAGCCAAGTTTGCGCTGGGCCGCCCAGGATGTCTGGGCTGCCGCGGGGAGCATCATTTGGAGCAGGATCCCAAAAAGTTGCAGACTTTTTGGATAAGATCATGCGTAATAACAGGAAAACAAAGTGATAGAATCCGTGAGCGAGCTTGACGCGGTCATGGCCGAGGGAACACGAGAATGACCTTGATGCTCGCAAGTGTCGCCAGCCCGGCGGAGGCGGAGGCGGTTTGGGCCGGCGGCGCCGACATCATCGATCTGAAGGATCCGGCGAATGGCGCGCTCGGCGCGCTTGATGCCACGGTCGCAGCGGGCATCGTTCGCTTGGTCGGCAAACGCAAGCCGGTGAGCGCCGCCGCCGGCAGCTCGCTTGACGCACCTGGGGCTCTCCTCGACTCCGTCGCCGCAATGGCCGCGACCGGAGCCGATTACGTCAAAATTGGCTTATCGCCGGATGCGGCCGGGGCCGATTGCGTGCGCGCAGTGGCGCCGCAGGCCAAGACCACCAAGCTTGTCGGGGTGCTTTTCGCCGATTGCGCGCCAGATTTGGGTCTTTTGCAGCTCATGGCCAACAACGGTTTTACCGGCGCCATGCTAGATACCGCCAAGAAAGGAGCCGGCCGTCTTCTCAATCATATGGACATCGCCGCGCTCGATGGTTTCATCGGCCATTGCCGGGAGAATAGGCTCATGGCGGGCCTGGCCGGTTCGCTCGAAGCGCCCGACGTGCCGCGCCTGCTGCCCCTGGAGCCGGATTATCTCGGCTTTCGCGGCAGTCTGTGCCACGGCCGCCTGCGCGAGGGCGAAATCGACCCCGCATCGGTCAGGATGATCCGGGATCTCATTCCGCGCGAGGCGGATGCTGCGGACTCGCGAAATGATCCGGGGATCGATTGGCGTCTCCATTTGGGGCGCGGCTATGTCGCGGCCAGTGAGAGCTTTGTCGAGACGGATCTGATTTTCGTGCATGATCTTGTGCTGCCCTGCGCGATCGGCGCCTATGATTTCGAGCGCGGTCATACCCAGAACGTGCGCTTCAACATCGATGCGGACGTGCAGCGCAACGATCGCCGGTTTGACGACATGCGCGGCGTTTTCTCCTACGATGTCATTATCGACTCGATCAAAATCATCCTCGGGCGGGGCCATGTCGATTTGATCGAGACGCTGGCAAGCAGCGTCGCGGATGAAATCCTGCGTTATCCCTGCGTCGCGCGGGTTTGCGTGCGGATAGAAAAACTCGACGTCGTGCGCGGCACGGTCGGTGTCGAGATCAAGCGCGAACGCACGGCGGAACAGGCCGCCGCCGGTGCGCGCGTGCCGGCTTTCCCGGGCAATGCCGCGTAACGAAAACACATCGCGCGTCACGATCGTCAAACTGGGCGGCAGCCTCGCGCATACGCCGCACTGCGCGGCTTGGCTCGAAGCGCTGGCCGTCTGGGGCGGCCCGCTCATTCTCGTACCGGGCGGCGGCCCATTCGCCGATTGTGTACGGGCAGCGCAAGCCGCCATGCGCTTTGACGATGCCGCGGCTCACCGCATGGCGCTCCTGGCGATGGAGCAATTTGGTGTCGCGCTCGCGGCGCATGCGCAAGTGTTTGCCTTGGCCGCCTCCCGCGAGGAATTGACGAGCAGCTTGCGCACCGGTCGAATTCCTGTCTGGCTGCCGGCAAAGATGGTGCTTGCCGCTCAAGATGTGCCGGAAACTTGGGAAATGACATCGGATTCGCTCGCGGCCTGGCTCGCCGGGATCTTTGGCGCTGACCGGCTGCTGCTCATCAAATCTTGCGGCCTCAAGGCTCCGGTTTCGGCGCAAGACCTTGCCGCGGACAAAATCGTCGATCCCTTGTTTCCGCGTTTCGCCGCGCAAAGCCATGCGGAGGTCTGGCTCGCTGGTCCGGCATCGCTCGACACCGCCGCGCACCTATTGCAATGCGGTGGAATGCCCGGCACCAAACTCGCGGTTGCCTGATAGGATAGTGGAGCTTTAAGCATGATGCGCTTGCGCCCCTTTTGATGAATAGGATCTTTAATGAGCAAAGTCGTCACGCCGCGCTGGGGTTGGGCGCTCACCGGTTCCGGTCATTTCTTCAACGAATGTATCGAACTCGCGCGCGAATTGGAGCATGTCGACATCTTCGTCAGCAAAGCCGCCGCCGAGGTGTTGCGCCAATACAAGCAAAAGCTTGATCTGCCGAAGACCGCCCGCCTGTACAAGGACACCGCCGCGAGTTCGCCGCAGGTCGGCTTTTTTTATCATGGGGTGTACCACACGCTTGTGGTGGCGCCCGCGACGTCGAACACCGTGGCCAAATTCGTCTATGGACTCTCGGACAATCTGGCGACCAATGTTTTCGCGCAGGCGGGCAAATGCCGGGTCCCTTCCATCGTCTTTGCCTGCGACACGGCGCCGGAGCTTTTGACCCGCGCGCCCGACGGCATGGTAAAAGTTTTTCCGCGCCGGATCGATCTTGAGAATACCGAGAAACTGAAAAGTTTCGAGGCGACGCAAGTCGCGGAGAGTTTGAGCGATCTGAAAGAGTTCATTGCCCGGCGAAGGAGCGAATTGAAAGTGGCATGAGCGAGCGCCTTCTCTTCCTCACCGGCCATCTTGCCTATCCGCGCCTGGAACGGCTGATGCGCTCCATGGGCGAGACGTCTTTCAGCTGGGAGATATGCGATATCGGAGTGAAGGTGGCCGCCTTGATGACCGAGGCCATCATCCTGCGCCGGCTCGCGCGCCCTGTTGCGGCGGACCGCATTATTTTGCCTGGCCGCTGCCGCGCCGGTCTCGCCAATCTTTCGGAGCACTTCGGCGTGCCGGTCACGCGCGGGCCGGATGAACTGAGCGATTTGCCCGCCTATCTTGGACGCGGCGGGCAGCCAAAAGATCTGTCGCGTTTTTCAATTCGTATTTTCGCCGAGATTGTGGATGCTTCCGCGCTTCCGGCCGAGGCCTTGCTCGCGCGCGCGGCGGTCTTGCGCAAGGCCGGCGCCGATGTGATCGACATCGGTTGCCTTCCCGACACGCCGTTCCCCCATCTCGAGGAGAGCATCCGCGCCTTGAAAGCGGCCGGGCATGCCGTCAGCATCGATTCCGCCGATGGCGAAGAGCTTGCGCGCGGCGCCAAGGCCGGCGCGGATTTTTTGCTGAGCCTCGATGAAGGCACGCTCGATATCGCGGAAGGCACGGGTGCCACCCCCATCCTTGTGCCAGCACAGCACGGCGATCTCGATTCGCTTGTCCGCGCCGCGAATGACGCCCTGCGGCGCGGGCTTTCTTTTATCGTCGACCCGATCCTCGATCCGATCCATTTCGGATTTGCCGCTTCCCTCGCCCGCTATATCGAAACAAGACGGCGGCTTCCAAATGCCGAAATGATGATGGGAACCGGCAATCTCACCGAATTGACCGAGGCGGATTCGGGCGGCATCACCGCACTTCTGACCGGCCTTTGTTCGGAGCTTGATATCCGCAATGTGCTCACCGTCCAGGTAAGCCCGCATACGCGGCGCACGATCGAGGAGCATGACGCCGCGCGGCGCCTCATGTTCGCGGCCTCCACGGATGGCGCCTTGCCCAAAGGCTATGACGCGGGGCTTCTCGCGCTCCACGATCTTTCGCCCTATCCTTCCTCCGCACAGGAAATCGCAGGAATAGCGGCGGAGGTGCGGGACGCGAATTTTCGAATCGCAACGGCCGAGGATGGCATTCATGTCTTCAACCGCGACGGACATCATATTTCTCGCGATGCCTTTTCCCTCTATCCCAAGCTCGGCGTCGAGGCGGATGGCGCGCATGCGTTCTATCTAGGCGCGGAACTCGCCAAGGCCGAGATCGCTTTTTCTCTCGGCAAGCGCTACGCGCAGGACGAGCCGCTCAATTGGGGTTGCGCGGCGGATGCCCAAGAAGATGCCAAGGACCGCTTACGCGAGATCGGCCATACGTTGCGCGC
>PLUZ01000461.1:0-3129 GCA_003162995.1 Methylocapsa sp.
CAAGTTCTCGGGCGATTGGTATGAATCACGTTGATTTGCCTCCCGAAAGGTTTTTGGCTTTCACGCCCGCTGAGAAAGGAGGCGGCGACGACAAAAAGAAGGAGAATGATCCAGAAGTCGTCCGGGATGTTAAGGGTAGCCGCCGAAAGTCGTCCCGACCTGAACGTTTCGATCCGCGACGTATATGTCGACAGGTCAGCTCGATAGTCGGTTCGGGCGGGAGCGGTTTTAGCCAGATTTTGCTGGATCGAGCGAACGCCAACCCAGAGATCGTCAAGATTCTTTTGCGCAAGCGGCGACAGAGAAACAGGCAGCCTCGCTAAGCGCGGCCACTCATCCTGGGCAACATTCTGCGCGTAAGAAACGAGCGCCTGCTTCGCCGTGCGGGCCGAAGGGCCCAGTGCATCCAGTTCACGGCCGAGACGGTAGACGGTGGTCGCCTCCAACCTCGTCGCCTTATCGGTCTCCGAAAGGGCCGTCAGTCCATTCGTGATCAGCAACGCGAGAACAAATGCGGAAAAACCGAGCATGCTCGTGTGCGCGGCTTCGCCGAGCTTGTCATCGTACGGACTGTGCTTCGGCCAGCGGCGAAACCACAATCGATTGGCCAAAAGCGCAATCAAGCCGCCGACGAGACCGAACGTGAAGGCCGAAATCGCAAGGATCGCCAGATCCGAGAGCGAATTGGCTATATGATCCACAAAAGTTGTCTCAAAATTGAACATGCGAGGCTTGTTTCCGTGCGGTCGAACTGCCCAGGGAGGCGCTCGAGCCCAGGGCGTTACACCCCGACTATGAGGAAGCATCCGACAATATTCGGAGCCTGATTGCCTGAGTGACGCTCCGTCCCTCAGAAGAAGGATTCAAGGCCGTTTGGCATTGCTAATGGGGGCCTCGAAACTTTACCCAACATGCGCATCGCTGCGTCGGGGGGATCGATGGTAGCGGAGGAGGAACTCGACCCTCCGAAACAAGGATTATGATTTCTGTTCCAGATATGACTATATAATTGATTTCATTGATATTTAAACCTTAAGCTAGATAGGAATGTCGCAGTCAAGTTGCGACACAATAGCCCGAACCCCAATATTTCATCCAAGCAGGCTCCTTTCGGCAGCCGCCAGCTCGCTTCCATTATCGCCAATTGGGAACAGATGCCCGTAAACGTCAAGCGTCATCGCTAGGCGTTGTTGTGCTTTTCGCAATAGATACCGTTGTTAATGCGAAGGCCGCCGAGGCTGGCAGGGAAAATGTGTTCCCCGGACCCGGCAGGTCCGCCCTTAACGATGCATATCTTGGCCATTTTCGCTTACGCCCATCGCGCCTTGCGCCGCAAAGACCCTTAAGGTGCCGCGGCCTTTAGTGCACCATGAATTGCAGCTCGGCCAAACTGGGGATTGGCTCTGGGCACGCATGACGGGTGGTAAGACGCACGAATGGCGGGTTCGCTGGGATGGTACTCGAAAGCAGCCGGTCCGCTAACGGCCATAAGCGGTCATAACCTGCTCTCGGTTTTTAGCGTTCCCTGCACCGGCCGCCCCTTCCCCATTCATCTTGACCTTCCGGCGTGCGCGGCCCAAAACAGCGCAGTGGAACGTTCGGGCCTCCCATGACAACCGTAACGCTGATCGATAATTACGACAGTTTCACCTGGAACCTGGTGCATTGCCTGGGCGCGCTTGGCGCGTCGGTCACTGTGCACCGCAACGACAAGGTAAGCGTCGCCGGGGTCTTGGATGCTGCGCCCGATGCGATCGTGCTGTCACCCGGTCCTTGCCGGCCGCGCGATGCCGGGATATGCCTCGAACTCATCGAGACCGCCGGGATCACCATTCCGATTTTTGGGGTTTGCCTCGGCCATCAGGCGATCGGAGAGGCCTATGGCGGCGAGGTCATCCGGGCGCCGGAGCCCGTGCATGGCAAGCTCGCATCCATAGAACATCAGGGCGAAACGGTTTTCCACGGCCTCAACGGCCCCTTCTTTGCGGCGCGCTATCATTCCCTCGTCGTGCGTGGCGATACCTTGCCGGATGCCTTGACGGTGACGGCGAAAACCGATGGTCTCATCATGGGGCTTTCGCACAAGCGGTTTCCCTCGCATGGCGTGCAGTTTCACCCCGAAAGCATCGCGTCGGAACATGGCCTGCGCATTTTTGAGAATTTTCTCGCTCTTGCGGCACAATGGAACCACAATGAGCGGCGGGCCCCGGTTGCAGGCTCCGCCTTTTCGCGAGTTTGACGTTTTTAAAGGCCGCAAATGGATGCGTTCAAGCCGCTAATCGCCAAGGCCGCGACCGGATCGAGCCTGACCGAGGCCGAAGCGAAGGCCGCGTTCGAGCTTATTTTCGCGGGCAGTGTAACCGAGGCCCAGCTCGGCGGCTTCCTGATGGCGCTCCGGACGCGCGGCGAGACTGTGGCTGAAATCACCGGCGCGGTCATTGCGATGCGGGAGAGAATGCTTCGGGTCGCAGCGCCGCCCGGGGCGATCGATATCGTTGGCACCGGCGGCGATGGTCATGGGACGCTCAATATCTCGACGCTTGCCGCGCTGATCACCGCCGCATGCGGCGTTCCGGTCGCCAAACATGGCAATCGGGCGGCCTCGTCGAAATCCGGGGCGAGCGATGTTTTGTCGGCGCTTGGCGTCGGCTTGGAATTGGCGCCTCGTGACGTCGAAACTTGCATCAAGGAGTCGGGCATCGGCTTCATGGCGGCGCGGACACATCACTTAGCGATGCGTCATGCGGCTTTGGTCCGGGCGGAACTCGGCACAAGAACCATTTTCAATCTCCTCGGCCCGCTCGCCAATCCAGCCGGCGTCAAATACCAAGTGCTTGGAGTCTTTGCGAAAGCCTGGCTCGAACCTCTCGCGCGGGTCTTGCGCAATCTCGGCTCGAAAAGAGTTTGGCTCGTGCATGGTTTCGACGGTCTCGACGAGGCAACGACCACCGGCCCCTCCTTCGTCACCGCGCTCGATCGTGGCGAGATCCGTTCCTTTGAAATCCTGCCCGAAGATGCCGGTATTGCCCGCGCGTCACTTACAGAACTCGCTGGAGGTGATCCAGCCGCCAATGCGGCGGCGCTTCAAGGTGTGCTTGGCGGCGAAAAGAATGCCTATCGCGACATTGC
>PLUZ01000461.1:3191-4181 GCA_003162995.1 Methylocapsa sp.
GCGGAAGCCGCCGAGGGACTGCGATGACCGATATTTTGAAGAAAATCGAGACCTATAAGCGGCGTGAAATCGCGGCGGCCAAAGTGCGCATGCCCCTCGAGACTTTGACCCGCAAGGCCCATGATCACGATCCGCCGCGCGGCTTCGTCAAGGCGATTGAGGCCAAGCGCGAAACCGGTCATATGGCCCTGATCGCGGAAATCAAAAAGGCGAGCCCTTCGAAAGGGCTGATCCGCGCCGATTTCGACCCGCCAGCCCTCGCCCGCGCCTATGAGTCGGGAGGCGCGGCATGCCTTTCGGTGCTCACCGATGCGCCCTCCTTTCAGGGCAGTCTCGGCGATCTCGTCGCGGCAAGGCAAGCAACGCACTTGCCTTGTCTTCGCAAGGACTTTTTGTTTGATGCCTACCAAGTCTATGAGGCCCGCGCGAATGGCGCGGACTGCATTTTGATCGTTATGGCCTGTGTTACTGACGCGGAGGCGAGCAGCTTGACGCGGGCGGCGCATGATCTTGGCATGGACATTCTTGTCGAGGTGCATGACGAAGCCGAACTTGCCCGGGCGTTGCCGCTCGAGACCCGGATGGTCGGCGTCAACAACCGCGATTTGCGAACCTTCGAAGTATCGCTCGACGTGTGCGAAAGACTGAGCCCGAAAATTCCACCGGACAGAATCGTCGTCGGCGAAAGCGGAATCTTCACGCATCAGGATTGTCTCCGCCTGCAAGCGCATGGGATTCCTGCTGTGCTTGTCGGCGAAAGCCTCATGCGCCATCGTGATGTCGCGGCTGCGGCGCGGGAGCTTCTGCTTGGTGAACCGCAAGCGCGCGGCAGCAAACCTCGCTCTGGATGACTCTGGCCGCCCGCTCCGCACCCTTTAGGATCGAATGACCGCCATGATGCCGGACCTCACCCATCTCTCCGCCGCTGGGCAAGCCCATATGGTCGATGTATCGGGCAAGCCAGCGACCGAGCGCGTCGCGGTTGCCGAA
>PLUZ01000043.1 GCA_003162995.1 Methylocapsa sp.
CCTCGATGATTACGGGCGGTTTGTTTGATACGAGCCCCGGCATTGTAATCGACCCCGCGAACTGCGCCACCGTTGAAGTCTCTGGCCGCAAACTTTTGATAGAAGGTTCGCCTCTATGCATTGATCACGTCGCTCTAGTCTACACCCCGAACGGCAATCGCGGAGTGTGGACGAGGGACGGCGAACCAGGCGTTCAAGTCGATGCGGCAAAAGTGGATGCTGCCGAAGACTGCCTAATCATCGGCGACATGAAGGTGATCTATGTCTGAGCGTCCCACAGGCGGTCCTCAAATCGATCTGACTAATGAAGAGTTGCGAGCAGAGATGGATCGCGTGCTGAAAAGACTCCTCAATGAAGATGNNAATTGTATGTGACGGAGCTAATTCACGAAGTCTTGGATCGGATACCATGACCACACTGACCGTCGCGAATCCAACGGCGCAAACGCTCTCGTTGCCCATTCCCGCCGCATGGTTGCCTGCGTGGAATGGTATGCGGGGGATAAAAATGGCGGTTCCGGCCATGATGCCCGACGCGCCGCCCGGGGGCACAACTTCAATTGCGGTGAACGATTTGGACGCCACGGCCGCAGCGATTGCCGCGTGGGCTACCCAATATGGCTACTCATACACGCTGGAATAGGACTAACCGATGGCAACTCCAATCGTAAATCGTGGCCTCGGCGTATTCGCAGAAGCAGGCGGACTCGAAACTAATCTAGCCGTAGAAACCGGCAGCAAACCAAAAGGAAAAGTTATGGCGAATGAGATGCAAAAGGCCGCTGAGATCGATGCATTGATCAAGAAGGATGCCGACGAGAAGGAAGCCAAGGCGAAGGCCGACGCCGCGATGGGCGAGAACCTGGACAAGATGCTTGGCGCCCTCGACAGCATCTCAAAACGTATGGACGCTTGGGAGGCCGACGCCAAAGCCCGCAAGGATGCCGAGGAGGCCGCCGAAAAAGAAAAGTCCGACCCGAAGGACGTGGTCGCAGACAAGGCCAAAAAGGATGGCGACTTCGCCCCCGATCAGCCCAAGGAGGGCGCCCCAGTGGAAAGACTCGATAGTATGAAANNCCAGATCAGCCCCTGGAAGGAGCACCCGTGAACAGACTCGATAGTATGAAACTGCGCGATGTCTGCCTGGACGAACAATATCAGGCCGACAAAGTCTACAACAACCTCGGCCTCGGCCGGTCGCCTGCGCCGGTTCACGGAACCTCATATCGTGACTATGCAGTTCGTTTGCTCGATCCACTCTTGAAGCATTCGAAGGCGTGGAAGGGCATCAAGACCGACAGCTTGCGCGCGATGGATGACGCGTCGTTCCAGGTCGTGAAGGCGCAAATTTATGCCGACAGCAACGCCGCCTCGAGAATTCGCGGTGGCGAGGGCGACATGAACGAACCCCTTCGCGAGGTTAGGCATACTGATGAAGCTGGGCGCGTCATTACAGAGTTCCACGGTGCGCGGTCCTTCATCCATGACTTCGCGGGACCTCGCAAATACATCGCCAAGATCAACAATTCGGACCGCAGCGGCAACAGTTAAGAACTACCTGCGGGACGGTTGAAGTCGACCATCCTGCATCCGTGATGCGCTCGGCAACCGCGAGAATTGCCGAGCGTAAATTCCGAAGCGTTCCGCATTGTTTGAGTTCCGGCCTAGGGTCCTTTCAAGAGGGGTTCTTCACTGTCCTCCCCCTCCTGATTTTTACTTAGGAACAACCGGCGTCCGCACCAGGGCATGGAGCGGGATCGAGATCGAACAATTCGGCGTCCGGCCCAGCAAGGCCGGTAACGAAAGAAGCTTTCGGAACAGACGGTNNGATCGGAGGGTGCTTGCAATGCCACCCTTAAGGGCAACAAATTCGCCGCGCCCGTCTAATTTTCTGAACTCCGCCTCCTGGCTTGGCTCTCCAGTTGTGCCGGGTAGCGTTTTGAGGCGACGGACCGCCGAGGTCGCCGCATCCCTTGGCGGTCCAAGCCCAACCTAGGAATGAAACGCCGTGGCTTCGTGCCTACGACGGCTGCGTTCAAGAGTGCGTTCGATGCGCGATTTGCCTCCGGCAACGCTCTAGTAATTGGCGCGAGGCAATAGGCCGACGCGACTGGATGTGGAATCGGCGCGGGGGCTCGATCGGAACCGAAAGGCCTCAGCGGNNTGATGTTGGGTAATGTTTTACCCGTCTGCCTTGCAATACTTTTCTGCCTTTCAGCGCCTGAGTTTCCACTGGCGCCAGCGACGTTACGTCATTGGTTTTTGCGTCTTGGCCTTGTTCAGCGGCGGCGGCATGCCGATTCCGTTCGACGCGCTCGCGAGAAATCAGACCCAATATATNNCATCGTCGATGGCCTCGCGCTCGGAGACCTCGTAGCACCCAAAAGCGCCGCTTACAGAGAATATAAATGTCGACCGAGCGAGCAATTCGCGTCTTTCGTCTGGTGCCAGCGCGTTAGGACCGAGCAGAGCAAGTTCGGTGATGTTACGTCCACCAACTCCATCCTACACTCGGAGATTGGCGCAACGGCATATGTGTCGCAATACATCGATCCGGCGTTCTTCGGGCCTGGGGACATCAAGCGGGAGATTGAGCGCCTTTCGCAACGCTTCGGCTCCAGCCCGCACATTCTGAGATCGCCGCGGCGGCCGAACGGGNNTCGCCTACTGGGGCGACGTCACACTGACGCCTCTCGATTCTCGCAGCCTTGCCCAACTTGCCACTGGTCAAAGCGTCACGAAGGGAATGCTCTTTGACTTCGTTGGCAACTTCGGAGATTCGGCGCGTGAGGGCTTTCCGATTTTCCAACTTGGCGGGGCCCGCGGATATGTGTGGGGCGCGCACTTCGACGAAAGCGGCAAGGGCAGCTTGCGGATGACCGCGAT
>PLUZ01000143.1 GCA_003162995.1 Methylocapsa sp.
TGATCGTCGTGATGCGCTCGCCTTGCTCCAGCGGCAACATGTTGACGAGCGCCTTGCCGCGCGCTTGCGGCGCCGCGAGCGGCAGGCGCCAGACCTTTTCCTTATAGGCGCGTCCGAGCGAGGAGAAGAACAGCACCGGCGTGTGCGTGTTGGCGACGAAGAGGCGGTGGACGAAATCTTCCTCCTTCGTTTGCATGCCCGAGCGGCCCTTGCCGCCGCGCCGTTGCGCGCGATAAGCCGCAAGCGGCACCCGCTTCACGTAGCCAAGATGCGACACGGTCACGACCATGTCTTCCCGCTGAATGAGATCCTCGTCCTCGACACCCGGCGCATCGTCGAGAATGATGCTCCGGCGCGGCGTCGCGTGGGCGGCTTTGACCGCGAGCATTTCGTCCTTGATGATCGAAAAGAGCCTGGCGCGCGAATGCAATATGTCGAGATAATCGGCGATTTCGACGCTGAGCTTGTTCAAGGCCTCGGCGATTTCCTCGCGGCCGAGGGCGGTCAAGCGTTGCAGCCTGAGTTCGAGAATGGCCCGCGCCTGGGCTTCCGAAAGCTGGCAGGCGCCATCCTCGCCGAGCGCATGGCGCGGGTCGGCAATGAGCGTGATCAAGGGCGCCATGTCACGCGCGGGCCAGGTGCGCGCCATGAGGGCCGTGCGGGCCGTTGCTGGATCCGGCGAAGTACGAATCAGATGGATGAATTCATCGATATTGGCGAGTGCGATCGCAAGGCCGACCTGCACATGCGCGGCGTCGCGCGCCTTGGTGAGCAGGTGCTTGGTGCGCCTTGTGACAACCTCTTCGCGGAAATCGATGAAGGCCACGAGAAAATCCTTGAGGGTCAAGACTTCCGGGCGGCCGCCATTCAAGGCGATCATGTTGCAGGCGAAACTCGATTGCAGCGCGGTGAAGCGCCAGAGCTGGTTCAAGACAACATCGGCGAGCGCGTCGCGTTTGATCTCGATCACGATCCGCATGCCGTCGCGGTCGGATTCATCGCGCAGATCCGAGATGCCTTCGACGCGTTTCTCGCGAACAAGCTCGGCGATTTTCTCGATCAAGGTCGCTTTGTTGATCTGATAGGGAATCTCGGTGACGATCAGCGCCTCGCGCTCCTTGCGGGTTTCCTCGACTTCGACTTTCGCCCGGGTCAGCACCGAGCCGCGCCCCAACATATATGCGGCGCGGATCCCGGCCCGCCCCAAAATATAACCGCCGGTCGGAAAGTCGGGGCCGAGGATGATCGTCATTAACTCCTCGATCGTCATTTCCGGCCGGTCGATCAAGGCGATCGCCGCATCGATCACTTCGCCGAGATTATGCGGCGGGATGTTGGTCGCCATACCGACCGCGATGCCGCCCGCGCCATTGACGAGGAGATTGGGGTATTTCGCGGGAAGCACAGTCGGCTCGCGCTCGCGCTCGTCGTAATTCGGCTGAAAATCGACCGTCGCATTATCAAGATCGTCGAGAAGCGGAATGGCGGCTGGCGCGAGACGCACTTCGGTATAGCGTTCGGCCGCCGGCGGGTCGCCGTCGACGGAGCCGAAATTGCCTTGCCCGTCGATCAAGGGCAGCCGCATCGAGAAGGGCTGCGCCATCCGCACCAGCGCGTCATAGATCGCGAGATTGCCGTGCGGGTGATATTTGCCCATCGTATCGCCGGTGACGCGCGCCGATTTGTTGTAGGGGCGGTCCGGCATGTAGTTATTTTCGTGCATCGAAAAGAGAATGCGCCGGTGCACGGGCTTTAATCCGTCGCGCACATCGGGCAGCGCCCGGCTCACGATCACGCTCATCGCGTAAGCGAGATAGCTCTGCTTCATTTCGTCGGAAATCGAAACTGGCTTGACGCCGGAATTGTGCGGGGGAGAAGTGGTGTCGTCCGTATCGGCCAAGGAATGTTACCCAAAAAGGAATGCTGACCCAGAAGAGAGGGAGTTTAAAAGTCTAGCCCATGAGCGCTTCAAGAGGAAGCGCTCATGGGCTCTATCTCTTTGTTTTATCGCATGATCTCATCCAAAAAGTCAGCACCTTTTTGGGATCAAGCGCTAAAACGGAATATCATCGTCGATGATGTCGGCGGCGCGGCTCGAGCCAGCGGCGGGACGGCGCTCCGCCCCTTGCTCCAGGGGCGACGAACGGCCGAAAGATGTATTGGAGGACTCGAAGGCGCTGCCTGTGCCGGCGTCTTCGCCCCGGCCGCGGCTATCGAGAAGCGTCAGTTCGCCGCGAAAGCGTTGCAGGACCACTTCCGTCGCCTTGCGCTGATTGCCGTCGCGATCGGTGTATTCGCGCGTTTGCAACTGGCCTTCGAGATAGACCTTCGTGCCCTTCTTGCAATATTGCTCGGCGATCTTGCCGAGGTTCTCGTTGAAGATCACAATATTGTGCCATTCGGTCCGCTCCTTGCGCTCGCCGGTGGCCTTGTCGCGCCAGGTGTCGGAGGTCGCCACAGAGAAGCTCACAATGGGGTCGCCCGCTCCGGTTCGGCGCACTTCGGGATCGCGGCCGAGATTGCCGACGAGAATGACCTTGTTGACGCTCCCAGCCATATTTTTTCTCCAATGCAAACGGCAGATAGGGGTCGAGGGGAAGCTTTCTATCTTGCATGGACGTGCCGCTCTGGCGCGGCTCATGAGACCCGGCGGCAGGGTTATCCACGATATTCCTGCGGTTTCTTTGTTCTTTTTTTGTTCTAGCAACGGAATGCTGCTGAAGCAAGCCGTTTTGGCGGGAGAAAATCACTTGCCACCTGACCAAGCTTTGCCGCAATGGAAAAAACCGATCAACTTTTGCGGAATGTGCTCTGGCTGCCCCACAAATAAATAATACGTATAATTATAAGAAATCAAAGTAGATGTTCTTATTTGTATAATAAAATAAATTGCAAGCATTTTTCTAACCAAGGATTGGCGTTCAAATGCTGAAATCCGCCTAGCGGTCTTGGACGAGTCGCCCCGGCGTTACGCTCAGGACCGAAGGACCCAACACACGCGCTTCATGCCGCGCGACGCGGATAGCATAGGCGAACGACCACAATGAAAACAGCGCGTATCGCGGTTCTTGGCGTTGCCGTCGCGGCCGGTCTCGGCGCTGCGATCCTCGCGGGCGGCTCGAAACCGCCGGAGAAAGCGGCAGCGCCGCCACTGCCGCCGCCGGCCGTGACCGACGACGTGCTGGTCGCGGCCAAGGATCTGAACTTTGGCGCCATCGTCGGCGAAGCGGATCTACGCTGGGAAAATTGGCCGAAGGACCATATCCCGGAAGGCCTCGTCCGCAAAAGCGCTTCGCCCAGTGGCGACAAGGAACTGAAAGGCGCGATTGTGCGCTCCAATTTTGCGGCGGGCGAGCCCTTGCGGCGCGAGCGCCTGGTCATGGGTCCGCATTCCGGGTTTCTTGCCGCCGTCTTGCCATCGGGCAGCCGCGCGGTGGCGATCAACATCGACGCGCAAGGTTCGAGCACGGCTGGCGGCTTTATTCTGCCAAACGACAGAGTCGATGTGATCCACATTTTTCATGACGAGGACGCCGCGCGCAAGGGCATCAACAATTCCTTCGTCAGCCAGATCATCCTGACCAATGTTCGCGTTCTCGCGATCGGCCAGAATTTTCAGGAGAAAAATGGGGAGCGCGTCATCACCGGAGCCAATGCAACCTTGGAACTCACGCCGGCCCAAGCCGAAACCATCGTCCTGGCGCAGCGAGTCGGCCAGCTGTCGCTGATCTTGCGCAGCATGACCGATGCGAACGCGGCCAGCGAGCAGCATCCTCTCCACAACGGTTTCAAGGTGGTCCGCAACGGCGTGGCAATTCAAGACAGGGCACATTGAGCGCGTGGTTTCGCGTGAACAGATATCGATCGCGCGAAACGGGGAAAGAACACTTATAGTTGTGGAAACCCGCGGATGAAACGCCTGATCCCAGTCCTGGCCGCGGCATTTGTGGCAAGCCTCACAGTCTTGGCAAGCTTTCGCGAGAGTCTCGCGCAAGAGCGAATGGAGGCCTGGCCAAGCGGCGGCGTCACGCCACAGCGTATTTCGATGGGCGTGGGCAAATCCCGGATCATTGATCTGCCTCGGGACGCGGCCGAAATCTTTGTCGCCAATCCGAGGATTGCCAACGCCGTCGTGCGGTCCCCGCGCAAGCTCTATATCATCGGCATGGATGCCGGCCAGACAAGCCTCTATGCCCTGGATCAGCAGGGCCGTCAGATTGCGGCATTTGAGCTCAGCATCGGTCGCGACATCGGCGAACTTCAGCAGATTCTGCATGCCGCGATGCCAACGGCGGCGATCACCGCGCGGACCGTCAATGATACGATCATCCTGACTGGATCCGTCGATTCCGCCGAAGAGGCGCAACGCGCCGGCGACATCGCCCAGGGATTCGTGCAGCGGTCCATGGTCATTTCCGCGCAAGCTCCGGGCGCTCCAGGGGAGTCAGGTGCCACAGGTGCGAAGTTCAATGGCATGGTCGTCAATACGCTCACCATACGCGGACGCGATCAGGTGATGTTGAAGGTCACCGTCGCCGAAATCGATCGCAACATCGCCAAGCAACTGGGCATAACCACAAGCTCGCTGACCGCCAGCTGGGGCACTTTCACGCAATTTAATCCTAAATCCGGCAGTTGG
>PLUZ01000329.1 GCA_003162995.1 Methylocapsa sp.
CCACTTGGCGACGGTCTTCTGATTGATCCCGTCGCGTTTTGCCCGCGTCCTCAGACTTCCGCGATGTATCGCTCGACGGACCACGGCTATCGCCGTGGCCCTCCCGCGCAGAACCTGGCCCCAAGCACATCCTTCCATTCAGAAGAAAATAATGCACCATCAAAGTCTGTCGTCAAACACGTAGTTGTCAAAACAATTGATGTATCGTCATAAGTTGATGTTCTAAGCGACGGCAATTCTATTTCTGAAGCTGCGCTTTAATCGTCGAACCCGCTCGGAAGGTAGCCCGCTCCGCCGCGGCAGCCAGAATTCAAATGGCCGCCCTTCGAATCAAAAGGAATAAAGGTTGGGCTCGAGAGGTCCTTCGAGATATAAATTCGCATTTCGACGATGTCGAAACGGGATTTACCGCCACGCGCCCTCTCCTGTTTGCAATCGAACGTGATCGCTGACGCAAGGCTCGCATCCTTTTCCGCGATCTTCGCCACGATGTCGGTGAGTTTGACCTCAGTGCCAAGCATATTGTTGTCGCGCAACGTGGAGCCAATCGTGTTCTCGATACTCGGCATGATATTAACGACGGTCTGATAATACTGCTCGAAGGACAGACCCGAGCAGACGCCGTGCTTCGACCATTCACATTTTTCGAGCCCGTCTGCGACTCCGGGCATATATTTCTCGAGGGTGGAATTGAGGCTATCTGGTAGGTTCCCCGGCGGTATGTTGGTGCAAAAACGCGGCTGCTCATCGTTCGAAGCGCCGTCCTTGTTAGGCCACAAGCCGTGGACGGTCACCGGATTTGCTTGATAATCCGTGGTTGCGCCGTTGAGGCATTCCTTCTTCTGAATAGCCGCGTGAGGATTGGTGTCGCAAAAACTGGGGGCGACGCTCAAAGACAGAAGGTAGTAATCAAAATCGCCTGGCGAACCTTGAGGGTTCCCGGTGCAGGAATCGCTTTGCGCCTTCGCGCTTTGGCTGCACAAAAAACCTGCGAGAAGGCTGGCCGCTAAAGGCGCAATAGACCAAGAAAACCGTTTCATAATTTCTCCCTTCGACATTCCAAATTGCGTTCCTTCTTTAGGCGAATGCAGCCAGATTCGCCACCTCCATGCATCTCACGGCGATTCGATTTGGAGATTTTCAAAGGAGCAATGGGGCCTTGCAAATCCGGGGCTCAAAAATGACGCGGATAGATTTTGATACTCATTAGAGAACACTATCGGCGCGAACCGGACTGAGGGGCCGATATCGAAATGGCGGCTTTGGTGTGCCTCATCAAGGATAATGGGGCGTTGCGCGGACGACCGGCGAAGAATTCCTCAGAGGCTGGCCGGCGGGGTTATGCCGGCGGATGCGCCGCCTTGACCGGTCCGACGTCGACCTGAATCTCGTCCCTCTCCACGCGCAGGGCGTAGGGGTGGAGCGCGTTGCGGACGAGGTGTGTCACGCACTTGCCGCTGACGCAGTCGAAACCCCATTGGTGATGCGGGCAGGTGATGGTCTGCTCTTTGAAGATAGCGTCGTTCAACGGCATATCCCCATGCGGACAGCGCCCGCGATAAGCCTTGAGCTCACCGCCCGTTGGCCAGACCAGGAGCACGCTCTTGCGACCGGCCTGAAAGAAGCCCATGCTCCCTTCACTCACAGCACTCGCGTGACAGATAAAGGTGAACGCCATCGGGGTCGCCTTCTGGAAATGAACGTCTGAGGGGCGACAGGCAAGTTGCGGACCAGCTGGAAGCTCTCCGGCAGGCGCCGGACGGGCGCCGAATGTCGCAAACGTGACGTCCAACGCGTGTCTCTTCGATGAAACCGGCCATGGCCCGGCGAGCGAAACCGTTCCGGTCAAGCGGGGGTCTCGAAGCCGGCCGGGCCGGATTGCGCGGTGCCGGGGGCCGTTTGATCCACTCCCGTCAAAAGGTATTTACATCAATGCGTTATCTTGCAAGGTTGGTGGTCCGCGACCGACGATGATGAGCACTATATCTACGCCATAGCCCTATAAGCGTGGCATGATTGGCGCAGGCAAAAAGCTCAAGGAATCCGAATGCCAAGGCCATACGCTCCGGCCCCCATATCGCCGCCACCCGTGGCGGAACCCTTCCCGATCGGCGATCGAGAGAAGGTTGACCTCGCCCGTGTCTTGGGGCTGGAGGGCCTTCCGCCCGACCTTTGCGATGTGATCAGCCATGCAATCGGAGGCTATCGAGCTACGGAGGCTGGTTCACGAGACACGACGGTCGCAAATGTCCTCGCCGCTCTTGGCGAGCTGTCCAAATCCGGGCGCGCCTACGACAAAGCCGTGAGGCGCCTCGCGATGACCGTAGCGGCGTTGACTATATAACGCACGAGATGCTGCAGCCATTAGCCAAAGCGGTGCTGGAGGGCGAACCCTGTTCGCAGGACAAACTTGCCCAAGCTGCGGCCAAGCGAGCGAAAGAACTACAAGCGCACAAACGTATTGCTCCTCCGACCGAGGCTCTACGTTTTTTCTGCGGCGTTCTTCGCCTGATCTTCATTCAGTCCGGCTCTCCCGCGCTAAACGACTGCTTGGATGGGAGCTGGCATCAATGTCGGAGATTCGCCATGGAGGTATTCACGATCGCAGGCATCGACCATGCCGACTTTGAGGCTCACCCGGAACGGTTGACGGAATATCTCGGGACTGATGTGAGCTTCGGCTGACTACCGCATATCGGCGCAATGTACCTTGGATGGAGAGCCTTTCCGTGCCGTTTCCGGCAAATTGGCGTCGTCCACAGCAAGGAGTATGCGCCGATGAATGCAGACTTTCTGTCCGAATGGCTTGATCGTCATATCTGGCCGCAGGTTCAAACCATGATGCTGAACGACGCCTATTTCAAACTGATGGGGCGTGCCCGAGAACTCACGGGAGAGTTCAACGGGCCGATCGCGGGGCTCATTGAGGTCGGATATGTCACCTCGCAAACGCTGGCCATTCGTCGCTTGTGCGATGGCGGACGAGATGTGATTTCGCTTCGACGAGTGCTCGTGGAGGCCAAGGCGAAAAGCCTCGTTCCGGCCGCTCAAATCGATCAACTCTTGGGCCGACTCGATTCCTGCGACCACATCTGTGGGCTCGTGAATAACTATATCGCCCACACTGCGAATAATCTTCGCAGGCCAAATGCCACCGAATGGAATTTGCAGACGGGGCATTTGACCGAGGCACAGAAGGCGATTTGTGAGGTTGCCATTACGCTTGACCGCGATCTGTTGCGCAGAAAGAACTATGTGAAGATCATACCAGTACCACAATTTGACATCATGCAAGAATTTAGGCGTTGGGTGTCAGATACAGACGTGAAAGGGCTTTGGAAATTCTGGCATGACCATAATGACTCGGTGAATGCCTGGCTATAGATGCAGCTGAGTGCGGCAGAGCATCGGTCCGATGCGCCGACGTTCGGCAGTACAGATCGTAGAATCGGCAGGGTGGCGGTCCGGGAGGGATTCGAATGACCTCCTACTCTGTGGAAGCGCCGACCCACATATGACTGCTTTCAGGAAATGCTTGGGCCGACCTAAATGACTGGCTCGGGCGCGTTCGCGCCAGCGTAGGACCGCGCGGAATGTCCGCTTCCGGGTCAAGCCAACCCGCCGAACAAAGACCGCCATCGGGTCGAAAGCCGTCGTTCAAACCAAGGACAAAAATCACACGGCCAAAACTTAATCCTATCGCAGAATTTCGCTCGTCCCAAATCCCCGCACTGCACCTCTCGTCGCCTTGCGCAGGTCTATTTGCACAGATCGTCAATCGTACCAAAANNTTTCACGTGAAACAGTTTTGTCTGATTGAGGGGTAAAACCGGACAAAACTGATGGCTGAACGATCAAGCTGCGCTAAGCGGCCGCCGCCCGCATCAGCAATTTGAGCGGCACCGATTCGTCGGCGAGGCGCGCGGGGGCGATCTCCATCCGATCACCGACTAGCCGCTTGGCGGCCATGAAATCGCCAAGCCGATTGACCGAATCGGCGGCGATGATGCGTCCGTCCTTGAGATAGAATGCAATGAAGGATGAGGCCGCCATATCGCCCCGGATCACGAGCTCCTCATAGCCATCGGAGAGGCCGACCATCTGCAATTTGAGATCATATTGGTCGGACCAGAACCAGGGCGCGGTTGCCGCTGGAATAGGCCTGCCGGTGATTGACGCCGCCACGGCGCGGGCTTGTTCGAGCGCGTTCGGAACCGATTCGAGGCGGATTTTCCGCTGCAAAAATCCGTGATGCGCATGCATCACACAGTCGCCGATCGCATAAATATCGGGATCGCTGGTCCGGCTCGCTTCATCGACGACAATTCCGTCATCGACGTTGAGACCGGCTCCTTCCGCAAGTTCCGTGTTGGGAACGAGACCGATGCCGATCAAGACAAAATCGGCGGGAAACGATTCTCCGTTTGCGCAGTGGACAGATGCCACGCGGCCATCCTTTGCCGTGAAACCGCTGACCATCTCGCCGGTCCGGATCTCGACTCCCGCTTCGCGATGAACGCGTTCATAGAAATCCGACAGAGCGGGCGCGGTGACACGCGCGAGCACGCGCGGCGCGGCCTCAAGCACGGTGACGGCAAGACCGCGTTTCACCGCGACGGCCGCGACTTCGAGCCCNNACTTCGACATCGGCAATGGTGCGCAGATACAGAATATTGCCAGACTCAGCGCCCGGCACCGGCAATGGGCGGGCCCGGCCTCCTGTCGCGATCACGAGCTTGCCGTAGCCGAAGGTTGCGCCATCGTTGAGAACAAGTCTCTTGGCCTGCCGGTCGATCTCTTCGACACGCTCGCCGAGCCGCATCTCCACTTGCGCTTTTTCATAGGCGATCGCATCCTTGTAGATCAGCGCGTCCCGCCCGATTTCGCGCGCGAGAAACGCCTTCGACAAGGGCGGCCTCATATAGGGAAGGCAAGCCTCCTCGCCGATGAGGACGATGCGGCCCTCGAACCGGTTTTGCCGCAGAAGCGTCGCGGCCTCGCCGCCCGCCTGGCCGCCGCCGATGATGGCTACGGTCGATGTGGCGTCAAGCTGAGCACTATCCATAATCTAATCAATGTCCTGTGAGCGGAGACGGGAGAAAGCCATCATAGGGAAAGCGCCAATCATTTCAACTCAAGCGCCAGTTTTCCGCTCCGGGGATAAGGTTTTGTTCGCCACAGGCATCAAGCGTAGTAAGAAATTCGCTTTTGCAGGCGTTGGGATCAAATGGCCAGGACTCCTTCACCCATAGCGGGCGTGCGCCTGCGGGCGCGAACCGACGCGGATCTCGCGAACCTCGCGGAACTTTGGGTCACAAGCTGGCAAGAGACGATGCAGAAAATCGATTTTTTGGCGCGGAGACCGTGGTTTCTCGATCATTTGCGGAAACTCGAAGCGGCCGGAGCCATCACGCTCTGCGCTTTTGACGGCTTGGACCGGCTGCTTGGATTCGTGACATTCGATCCGGCCACATCCTATCTCGATCAGCTCGCCGTCGCGCCAGAGGCGAAAGGCAGCGGCGCGGCAAGCCTCCTTCTGAACGAGGCGCGCCGGCTTTCGCCGGACGGGCTCACTCTGGATGTCAATCAAGACAATCCCCGCGCGCTGCGCTTTTACGAGCGGGAAGGATTTGAAAAGATCGGGGAAGGCACAAATCCGCGTTCCGGCCTAAAAACATGGCGGCTCCGCTTGCCCAAACACTCTTGCAATCCATGACATGGGCAGCAGCCCGGGACCGTTCATACCTGTTCGAGTTCGATCAGGGTTCCGGAACAATCCTCGGGATTCAGGAAAAGGACCGGTTTGCCATGCGCCCCGGTTTTTGGGCTTCCATCGCCAAGGACGCGGGTGCCCGCCCGTTGCAGTTGCTCGCGCGCGGCAAGAATGTCGGCGACCTCGAAGCAGAGATGATGAATCGCACCACCCGGATGTTTATCCAAAAATTTCGCGATGGGAGACCTCGGGCCGAGCGGTTCGATCAGTTCGATCTTGGTGTTTGGGAGCTCGACGAAAACCACGCTCACGCCATGCTCCGGCAAGGCCATGGGCGCGCTCACCTTGGCGCCGAGCGTATCGCGATAGAGTGCGCTCGCGGCAGCAATATCCCGGACCGCGATGGCGACGTGGTTCAATCGCCCGATCATGAGGATTGCTCCTGCTTTCGCTCACACCTCGACGACCAGGACATGGACTGCCGGCCGCTTGCCCCATGCCGCCGCGACCGCGCTGCGCACCGCTTTTTCGACGGCGATGGAGACAATATCCGCGTCGCGCCGCTTTGGGCGAGGTAATTGATCGAAGGTTTGAAACAGGGCGTCATCGACGATTCGATCCATCGCGGCACCATTGCGGGCGCGTGCCGGCATCCCCGCCGTCATTACGTCGGGCACCCCCGCGAGATCGCCCTTCGCGGTGATCGCCAAGGCAATGGTCACGATCCCGGAGACCGCGAGTTTCTGACGCATTTTCAAGGCGTCGTCGCTCGCCGGAACTAGGCTATTGCCATCCTTGCAAAGGCGCCCGCTTGTCACCTCACCCGCGATCCCGGCGGTTCCAGGCGCGAGCAGCACAATGTCTCCGTTGCGCGCCCCGATGACCTGCCGCACGCCATGCAATTTGGCGAAAGCCGCATGTTCGGCGAGATGGATATCCTCGCCATGCGCGGGGATCGCAATGTCCGGGTTGATCCAGCCGTAGAGCTGTGCCACCTCGCCACGGCGCGGATGCCCTGACGCGTGGACAAGCGCGGTGCGATCGGTAACGACTTCGACGCCAGAGCGGATGAGATTGTTGATAATGCGCCCGACCTCCCTTTCATTTCCGGGAATCGTTCGCGAGGAAAAGATCACTTGATCACCAGGATTGAGCGTGACCACGGGGTGCGTGCCCTCGGCCATGCGGGCGATCGCGGCGCGGCATTCCCCCTGGCTTCCGGTTGCCAAAAGGACAAGTTTGTCGCGGGCGATGTGTGGAAAGGCGTCCTGGGTCAAAAAATCCGGAATGCCATCGAGATAGCCGCATTCGCGGGCAACGGCGGTCACCCGCTCCATCGCACGCCCTGCCATCACGACCGAGCGGCCGGCTGCTACCGCGGCCTCGGCGACGGCGCGAATGCGGGCAACATTGGAGGCGAAAGTGGTCACGACGACACGCCCGCTTGCCTTCCCGATGATCTCGCGCATAGTCACGGCGACATCGGCTTCCGACGGGCTCATGCCTTCGCGCAAAATATTGGTCGAATCGGAGATGAGCGCTAGAACGCCCTCCGCCCCGATCGCGGCGAGACGTTTTGCATCGGTCTGCTTGCCTATGCCCGGCGCGGCATCGATTTTCCAATCTCCCGAATGAAGGACCGTGCCGAGAGGCGTGCGGATCGCAAGCGCGCAACTTTCGGGGATCGAATGCGCCATGGCGACAAATTCGACATCGAAAGGCCCGATCGCGACTGACGCTCCCTGGGCGACGACGGTGATTGGAACCTCCGGCGCGCCAGGCTCGGCGAGGCGCTTGGCTTCGAGAAGCGCGGCGGCGAAGCGCGTCGCGTAGAGGTTGCATTCAAGCTTCGGCCACAGATCCGCGACCGCGCCAATGTGGTCCTCATGCGCATGAGTAATGACGAGGCCCACCAAATCGCCCCGCATCTTTTCGATGAAGCTGATATCCGGAACGATGAGGTCTATCCCTGGGAGATCGGGGCCCGCGAAGGCTACGCCGCAATCGACCATCAACCATTTGATGCGCCCTTTGCGGCCGAAGCCATAAAAGGCGAGGTTCATGCCGATCTCGCCGAGGCCTCCGAGTGGCACAAAGACGAGCTCGTCACTTCCATCGTTCATTTGCACATACCTTTCCTAGACCATGATCACTTCAACTTGAATCTCTCATGGTCTCTATCGTTTTGTTTTGTCGCATGATCTTATACCAAATCTCAGTATTCGTGACTCTCGGCGTCATGCCCGGGCTTGACGGCAAGGGCCGATGGGTCACTCTTCTCGAGACTTGGTATTGAACAAGTTTATCGACGTTCCCGATTCCGGGATGCCCCAATTCCATTCTCTTGAGCGCTTTTCGATCGCGTGGAACCACGTTGTCAAAAAGGCGGGGCTCTCGATCGGCACAATCAAAGGCACGTCACTGGTAGCAGCAACCGGTTCGCGTAGATAAAAAACTTTCATCGTCCCGCCATGGCGGCTTTGCTGCTTGGCGGGTCAAAGAACACATCGCCCGCCTCGATCGCCACTTGGCCGGATGCCTGTTCAAGAATGAGCCGCCCGTTTGCATCGATCGTCTGAAACACGCCTTCAATGGTTTGCGAGGGCCGCACCACGCTGATCCATGTGCCGAGACCGGCGGCAAGCGAGAGCCATTCGGCGCGGATCGCTTCGAAACCGGAACCTCCCGCCCAAACGTCAAGCCAATGGTTCATCGCCACCGAAAGCGGCTCGAACACGCGTTCGGGAGCCACAGGCTCGCCCATGATTGCGGCGAGGTCGATTGCCTTATATGGCGTATCCCCGGGATGCAAACCGCAGTTCACGCCAATGCCGGCGACGCAGGCCAGGCGGCCGTCCGGCAAACTGGCACTCTCCAATAAAATTCCGGCGAGTTTGGCGCCGCCGTGGAGAACATCATTCGGCCATTTGAGTTTAAGGTTGTGATCCCCGGAAAGGATTTCGCGTAGCGCATGGATCGCAGCAATGCCGGCGGCAAAGCCAAGTTCCGCCACCCTGTGCGTGGGCGCCGGATCGATCAGAAGCAGGCTTGCATGAAGATTGCCCCGCGGCGACGACCAGAGCCGGCCATTGCGGCCCCGGCCCTTGGTCTGTGCAGAGGCGACAACCCAAAGCCGTCCGGCATCACCGGCGCGGGCGAGCGCCAAGGCTTCGTCGTTGGTCGAAGTGAGCTGGTCACGTTGGACCAGACGGAATGCTTTATCTTGGGCTGCTCCAGCGAGACGAAACAGGGCAAAACACCATAGGCTGAAATTCAAAACAAAGACTGCGCCGCCGCCGTGGTGGCATCAATGAAGACACCGGGATAAGCGAACAAGAACAAGACAAGGATGCCGGTCACCGCGAGCACGGCGCGCGGCGCCGCCGCAGGCCTGTCGAAAGCTGGCGCGGCCTCGTCGAAATACATGACCTTGACGATCCGCAGATAATAGTAGGCAGCAACCGCGCTCGATAGAACGCCGATGACCGCCAGCCAATAGAGCCCCGCCTGGATCGCCGCGTTGAACACATACCATTTGGCGAAAAAGCCCGCGAGCGGAGGTATCCCCGCCAGGGAAAACATCATCATCGCGAGAAAGAACGCCATCACGCCGTCGGTTTTGGCTAGACCGGATAGATCGGAAATATTCTCGACGCCTTCACCGTTGACCCGCATAGAGAGGATACCGGCAAAGGTGCCAAGCGTCATGACGAGATAGATCGCCATATAGGCGAGCACGCCGCTGACGCCGGCTTCGCCGCCCGCCGCGAGACCGACGAGCGCGAAGCCGATGTGGCCGATCGCGGAATAGGCCATGAGGCGCTTGATGTTGGTCTGGCCGATCGCGGCGAAGGCGCCGAGCACCATCGAAAGAAGAGAAATGAAAATCACGATCTGCCGCCATTGCGAGACAATGCCCGGGAAGGCAGTGAAGACCACCCTGACCGTGATGGCAACGGCCGCCATCTTCACCGCCGTGGCAAAGAACGCCGTCACCGGGGTCGGCGCGCCTTCATAGACATCCGGCGTCCACATATGGAATGGCACCGCCGACATTTTGAAGGCAAGCCCTGCCATGAGGAAGACAAGCCCAAAGATAGCGCCAAGCGAAACCTTTCCGTTGATCGTTTCGGCGATGCCCGCGAAGGACACCGTGCCCGCGAAACCATAGAGAAGGGAAGCGCCATAAAGCAGCATGCCGGACGATAGCGCGCCAAGAACGAAATATTTGAGACCGGCCTCGGAGGCCCGGAGATTGTCGCGATGGAAGGCGGCGATGACATAGAGGGAGAGCGACATCAATTCGAGCCCGAGATAAAGCGCGATGAGACCCGCCGCCGAAATCAACATCAGCATCCCGAGGGTCGACAAAAGGATCAGAATCGGAAATTCAAATTTGTCGATTTTTTCACGGGCAAGGAAATCCTGGCTCATGATCAAGGTGACGAGCGATCCGGCAAGCGTCAGCACCTTCATGAAGCGACCGAACCCATCATCGATGAAGGCGCCATCGAAGACAACCGCCGTGGTCTTGCTCCCAAGAAAAATGATCACGATCGCGAGCCCGAGTAAACCCGCGGCGATCTCGGTCACTGGGCCGCCCGACTCCTTGCCACGGAGCGCCCCAAAGAGCACAAGGACGAGGATGCCCGCCGCCAGAATAAGCTCCGGCAAGCAATGTGCGAGGGCGGCTGACAAATGCGACATTCTTGAAGCCTTTAGTGGACTGTCATAGCGGCCGTCTTGGTCACGACGGCCAGGGCGGTGTCATAGTTCTTGATGAGGGCATTGATCGCGGCGGCCGAGCTATCCAACACCGGAGCCGGGTAAAAGCCGTAGAAGATCGTCAGGGCAACAATCGGTGCGAACAGCGCGGCCTCGCGCCACGAGAGATCGAGGATCGAAGCTAGGCCCGGTTTGTCGAGAACGCCGAATATGATGCGGCGATAAAGATAGAGCGCATAGGCGGCCGACAAGATCGTGCCGGTGGTGGCGAGAAACGCGACCCAGCTGTTGATTCTGAAGGCGCCAAGCAAAGTTAGGAATTCGCCGATGAACCCCGACGTGCCGGGCAGGCCGACATTGGCAAGGGTAAAGATCATGAAAACCGTCGCATAGAGCGGCATGCGGGCGGCAAGTCCGCCATAGGCTGAGATTTCGCGGGTATGCATGCGATCGTAGATGACACCGACGCAGAGGAACAAGGCGCCGGAGACGAGGCCATGCGAGATCATCAGAAAGACCGCGCCCTGCACGCCTTGCGAAGTCATGCTGAAGAGGCCCATCGTCACGAAGCCCATATGCGCCACCGAGGAATAGGCGATGAGCTTCTTCATGTCCTCCTGCACCAAGGCAACGAGCGAGGTGTAGATAATCGCGATGATCGACAACGCAAAAACGAGTGGCGTGAAATAGGCCGAAGCCTCCGGGAACATCGGCAGCGAGAAGCGGATGAACCCGTAGCCGCCCATTTTGAGGAGGATGCCAGCAAGGATGACGGAACCCGCGGTCGGGGCTTCCACATGCGCGTCGGGAAGCCAGGTATGGACGGGCCACATCGGCATCTTGACGGCGAGCGAGGCAAAGAACGCAAGCCACAACCATTTTTGCATGGACGACGGGAAATGCGTCTGCAGCAAGGTCACGATGTCGGTTGTCCCCGCCACACCATACATCGCCATGATGGCAAGCAGCATCAAAAGCGAGCCGGCGAGCGTATAAAGAAAGAACTTGAAACTCGCGTAGACCCGCCGTCTGCCGCCCCACACGCCAATGATGAGAAACATCGGGATGAGGCCGCCCTCGAAGAAAAGATAAAAGAGCACGAGATCGAGGGCGCAGAAAACCCCGGACATCAGGGTTTCGAGGACGAGGAAGGCAACCATATATTCCTTGACGCGAGTCTGAATCGATTTCCAGGACGCGAGAATGCAGATCGGCATCAAGAAAGTGGTCAGAAGGAGAAACGGAAAGGATATTCCGTCGACACCCATCTTGTAGATGAGACCCTGGCCGAACCAGCCCTTTTCCTCAACCAATTGAAAGGCGGATGAGGACGGATCGAACTTCGTATAGGCATAAACCGACAGCAGAAAGACGATCAATGTCGTGCCGAGCGCGGCGCGGCGCGCGTTTTCCAATGTGGCTTCGTCAGTGCCGCGCAAGGCAAGAATAAAACCCGCGCCGACAAGCGGCAAAAAGACGATGCAGGACAAAATGCCGAAGCCAAACATTAGCGGATCCCCGAGGCCACATACCATGTGATGACGGCGGCAAGGCCGACGAGCATGGCAAAGGCGTAATGATAGATGTAGCCGCTTTGGAGCTTGACGACGCGCCCGGTCACATCGACGACGCGGGCGGCCACGCCGTCGGGCCCGAGCCGGTCGATGATAGCACCATCGCCGCCCTTCCAGAACAAGCGGCCGAGCCAAAAGGCCGGGCGCACGAAAATCAGGTCATAGAGTTCGTCGAAGTACCATTTGTTGAGAAGAAATTCATAGAGAGGCTTCAAAGCCTGCGCGAGCCGTACGGGAATCGACGGCGCCAGAAGATAAAAGATCGCCGCGACGAAAAATCCGAAGACCATCAACAGCGTGGGGAGCTGTTTCGTGAAGCCTGGAATAGCTTCCCGGGCTTCGAGAGCCTCATTGCCTGGTTCAAGAAACAGCGCGCCTTTCCAAAATTCACCGGCGCCCTCGCCGATGAAATTATGCGAAAAGAGGAGACCCGCGAACAAGGCACCGGCGGCCAAAACGCCCAAGGGAATCAGCATGGGAAACGGGGATTCATGCGGATCGAGCGCGTGACCCTCATGCCCATGCGCCGCGTGGTCAAGCGCCGCGTGGCCGTGGGCCTCATGATCGTGCGCGGCATCGTCCTGCGCGGCATGATCGTGCCCCGAGCCGTGTCCGTCTGCGGCCCAGCGCGGCGTCCCAAAAAACGTCAAAAAGACCAGCCGCCACGAATAGAAGGAGGTGAGGCCAGCGGCCACCGTCGTCAGCAAAAACCCGTAATAGGCGCCCCCACGGTTCGACGCATAGGCCGCCTCGATGATCGCATCCTTGGAAAAATAACCGGCGGTGAAAGGAAAGCCGGTGAGCGCCAAGGTGCCGACCGTCATCATGGCGAAAGTGAAGGGAATCTTCCGCCAAAGCCCCCCCATGTTGCGCATGTCCTGCTCGTGATGCATCGCGATGATGACGGATCCGGCGCCGAGGAACAAAAGCGCCTTGAAGAAGGCATGCGTGAACAGATGGAAGATGCCAAGCGAATAGCCGCCGACGCCAAGGCCGACGAACATGTAGCCAAGCTGCGAGCACGTCGAATAGGCGATGACCCTCTTGATGTCGTTTTGGACAAGGCCAATCGTTGCGGCGAAGAATGCCGTCGTCGCCCCGATGATGGTCACGAAAGTAAGCGCCGCTGGGGACTGTTCGAAAAGCGGCGAGAGACGCGCGACCATGAAGACGCCCGCGGTCACCATGGTCGCCGCATGAATGAGCGCCGACACCGGGGTTGGGCCCTCCATGGCATCGGGCAGCCAGGTGTGCAACAAGAACTGCGCCGATTTTCCCATCGCCCCCATGAAGAGAAGCAGGCAGGTGATCGTCAGCGCGTCCATGTCGAGGCCAAAGATATGGATCGTCTTATGGGCAAGGCCCGGCGCCGCCGCGAAGATCTGATCGAAGCTCACCGACTGGGTCAGCACGAACACCAGGAAAATGCCGAGCGCAAAGCCGAAATCACCGACACGGTTGACAACGAAGGCTTTGATCGCGGCGGCATTGGCGGAGGGCTTCTCATACCAAAAGCCGATCAGAAGATAGGAGGCGAGGCCAACCCCCTCCCAGCCGAAAAACAGCTGGACCAGATTGTCGGCCGTCACCAGCATCAGCATGGCGAAGGTGAACAGCGAGAGATAGGCGAAAAAACGCGGCCGCGAGGGATCGTCGGCCATATAGCCAATCGAATAAAGATGCACGAGCGACGAGACCGTGGTGACGACGACGAGCATCACAGCCGTCAAACTGTCGATCTTGAGCGACCAATCGACCTTTAACGTGCCTGAGGTGAACCAATTGCCGAGAACCGAAACGCTCGCAGGCGCGGTTCCGAGCGCGACTTGGAAAAAAACGATCCAGGACAACAGGGCTACGACAAGCAGAAAGCTTGTGGTGACGATCTCGGAAGGGCGGGCGCCGATCCGCCAGCCGAAAGGCCCGGCTATCAGAAATCCCAAGAGGGGCAAGAAGACTATGGCTGCATACATGGCGTGGCTCAGCCCTTCATCATGTTGATGTCTTCGATCGCGATCGATCCGCGATTGCGATAATAGCAAACGAGGATGGCAAGGCCGATCGCCGCCTCGGCAGCCGCCACGGTCAGAATAAAGAGCGCGAAAACCTGGCCGGTGAGATCGCCGAGAAAGGCCGAAAAAGCGACCAGATTGATATTGACCGAAAGCAAGATCAGCTCGACCGACATTAAGACGATAATGATATTCCTGCGGTTGAGTACGATGCCCGCCACACCGAGCGTGAACAGGATGGCGGCGACAATCAAAAATTGAGAAAGCGAGATCGTCAGCATGATTTTCTCTCCGGCGCCGCGTGCGCGCGCAAGCTCGTGATGTCCGGGTTCAAATGCCGCGCCTCGAGGCGACCTTGCGGATCTCGACCGCCTCGGCTGGTGTCCGCGCGTTCTGGATCGCGATGTTTTGCCGCTTCACCCCGGCCTTGTGCCGCAAGGTCAAGACGATGGCGCCGATCATCGCGGTCAACAGAATGAGGCCAGCCGCCTGGAACAGATAGAGATATTGGGTGTAGAGCACCCGCCCGAGCGCCATGGTATTCGTCATGCCGGGCGCCATAGGCGTCGCGACATTGGCGATTGACACGGGTCCAATGTGCCAAGCGCCAACGACCAGAACAACCTCGATCAAAACCACGAGACCAAGGGTTCCGCCAANNACGACGAAAAGAAACAAGACCGCGACCGCGCCGACATAGACAACGACGAGGATCATCGCCAGAAATTCCGCACCGAGCAGGATAAAAAGACCGGCGGCGTTGAAAAAGGCGAGGATCAGAAAAAGCACCGAGTGAACCGGATTGCGTGCGGAAATCACCAGAAAGGCGGCACCGATCATCACCGCCGAGAACAGATAAAAGAAAAACGCAGCGCTATTCATCAACTATCCCCGTTTGTCCCGTGCCCCGCCAGCCGGAACGGCGTTGCCTGTCTTTTTTCGAGCGATCCATCGGCTACCGGTATGGCGCATCGAGCGCAAGATTGCGAGCGATCTCGCGCTCCCAGCGGTCGCCGTTCTCCAGGAGGCGATTTTTGTCGTAGTAGAGTTCCTCGCGGGTCTCGACGGCAAATTCCGCGTTCGGCCCCTCGACAATGGCATCGACCGGGCAGGCTTCCTGACAGAAGCCGCAGTAGATGCATTTGACCATGTCGATATCGTAGCGGGTGGTGCGGCGGGTGCCATCGTTGCGGCGCGGCCCGGCTTCAATCGTGATGGCTTGGGCGGGGCAGATCGCCTCGCAGAGCTTGCAGGCGATACAGCGCTCCTCGCCGTTTGGATAGCGCCGCTGGGCGTGTTCGCCGCGATAGCGCGGCGATTGCGGATTCTTCTCGTGCGGATAATTGAGCGTCGGCTTCGGCTTGAAGAAATAGCGCATCGACAGAACGAAAGCGCCGACGAATTCGGTCAAGAAAACCGCTTTGGCTGTCTGGTCGAGTTTCATTTTCGATTGTCCTTGCAAGCCAACCACATTGCCAACCTCATTGCCCCATGCCCGCGCCCCAGCCGGTAAATTGGAGAACCCCGGCCACGAGGACGACCATGCCAAGCGAGATCGGCAGAAACACTTTCCAGCCAAGCCGCATCAGCTGATCATAGCGGTATCTTGGCACGAAGGCTTTCACCATGGCGAACATGAAAAAGACGACGCAAACCTTCAAAATAAACCATACCGCGCCGGGGACTTCGGTGAAAGGAGAAAACGGCACCGGCGACAGCCAGCCGCCGAGGAACAGAATCGTCGTCAGCGCGCACATTGTGATAATCGCCACATATTCGGCGAGCATGAAGACCATGTAGGGCGTCGAGGAATATTCGACCATGAACCCCGCGACAAGCTCGGACTCCGCCTCGACGAGGTCAAAGGGCGGCCGGTTGGTCTCGGCGAGCGCGGAAATGAAAAAGATCACGAACATCGGAAACAGCGGCAGCCAATACCAGCCCAAAAGCCCAAACCGCGTGTCCTGCGCGGTGACGATGTCGCCGAGATTGAGCGAGCCCGCGCACAGCAGTACGGTAATGATGACAAAGCCGATCGAGACCTCATAGGAGATCATTTGCGCCGCCGAGCGCAGCGCCGAAAGAAACGGATATTTCGAGTTCGATGCCCAACCGCCCATGATGATGCCATAGACGCTGAGCGAGGAGATCGCGAAAATATAGAGAATNNTTGGCGCCGTCGGGGATGACCGGCTCCTTGAAGACGAATTTCAGCATGTCGGCGAAGCTTTGCCAAATCCCAAAGGGTCCGACCACATTGGGACCGCGCCGCAGCTGCACCGCGGCCCAAATCTTGCGGTCCGCATAGAGGACATAGGCGATAAAGATCAAAAGCACGACGAGCAGCGCGACGCTTTTTATAAGCGTGAGCAGCAAAGGCCAGGTTGCGGCGAACGATGTCATCCCTTTACTCCGCTGCCTCGCGCGCAAGACCTTGCGCGACGGCGGAGCATTCCGCCATCACCGAAGAGGCCCGCGCGATAGGATTGGTCAAATAGAAATCGGCAACCGCCGGAACAAAGGGCGCGCTTGCAAACGAGGGTGCGTCCGCCGCGAGTGCTGCGGCATCAAAAGGCGGGGCCGCGGTGATTTCGTCAAGCGCCGCGAAATGCGGATGCGCCGCATACAGGCGATCGCGCAAAGCGCGCAGCGAATCGAACGGCAATTTATGTCCGAGCACATCGGAAAGAGCGCGCAGAATTGCCCAATCCTCGCGCGCGGCACCCGGGGGGAAGTTGGCGCGATCGGCCAATTGCACGCGGCCCTCCGTGTTGACATAAGTGCCGGATTTTTCGGTGTAGACGGCGCCCGGCAGGATGACGTCGGCGCGCGCGGCGCCGCGATCGCCATGGGTGCCTTGATAGATCACGAAAGCCCCCGGTTCCACCGCGATCTCATCGGCGCCAAGCAGATAGAGAACATCGAGCCAGCCGGTTTTCGCCATGGATTTCGCGTCAAGTCCGCCCTGCCCCGGCACGAAGCCGAGATCGAGGCCGCCCGCCCGCGCCGCCGCCGTATGCAGGATCGAAAAGCCGTTCCAGCCCTCCTTGAACGCGCCAAGCGCCACCGCCGCCTTGGCCGCGAGCGATAGGATAGAATGCCCATCCTCACGCGCCAGCGCGCCTTGACCGATCAGAACCATCGGCTTTTCCGCTTGGATCGGCGGGCGGGCGGCAATGCCTGCGAGGGTTTCCGGGCCGGCCCCGAGATAAGTGTACTCATAGGTGAGATCGGCTTTTTCGCCGATGACGGCGATCGGGAAGCCGCCTTTCAACCAGCGCTTGCGGATACGCGCGTTCAAGACCGGCGATTCCTTGCGCGGGTTTGAGCCGATGATGAGCAGGCCATCCGCCTGATCGATGCCCGCGACCGTGGGATTGAAGAGATAGCTTGCCCGGCCGAGCGCCGGATCGAGTTTCGCGCCATCCTGCCGGCAATCGAGCGACATGACGCCGAGGCTTTGCATCAAGAGCTGCAGCGCGAATATCTCCTCGACGGAGCAAAGGTCGCCAGCGATCGCTCCGATCCGGCCGGGCGGCGTCTGTTTGATCTTGGCCGCGATAGCCTCGAACGCCGCTGGCCAGGACGCCTCGCGCAATTTGCCGTTCTCGCGCAGGAAGGGGCGGTCAAGCCGCTTGGTCTTCAGACCATCGACAATCTGGCGGGTCTTGTCGGAAATCCATTCCTCGTTCACGGCATCGTTGAGGCGCGGCAGGATCCGCATCACCTCGCGCCCGCGGGTGTCGATGCGGATTGCCGAGCCAAGCGCGTCCATGACGTCGAACGACGGGGTCTTGACGAGTTCCCACGACCGCGCCTTGAAGGAATAGGGCTTTGGCAGGAGTGCGCCGACCGGGCAAAGATCGGCGACATTGCCCTGCAGCTCCGATCGCATCGCGGTCTCAAGATAGGTCGTGATTTCCATGTCCTCGCCGCGCCCGGTCGCGCCCATGTCGCCGGTGCCGGCAACTTCCGCCGTGAACCGCACGCAGCGGGTGCAATGAATGCAGCGGTTCATCGAGGTGCGTACCAGCGGCCCGATATATTTGTCCTCGACCGCGCGTTTGTTCTCCGTATAGCGCGAGGAATCGACGCCGAACGCCATCGCCTGATCCTGCAGATCGCATTCACCGCCCTGATCGCAAATCGGGCAATCGAGCGGGTGATTGATGAGCAGGAATTCCATGACTCCTTCGCGGGCCTTTTTCACCATGGGAGATTTGGTGAGAACGACCGGCAACTCGCCATTCGGGCCGGGACGCAAATCCTTGACCGCGACGGCGCAGGAGGCCGTGGGCTTCGGCGGCCCGCCCTTCACCTCGACAAGGCACATCCGGCAATTGCCGGCGATCGACAGCCGCTCATGAAAACAAAACCGCGGGATCTCCACCCCCGCCTCCTCGCAGGCCTGGAGAAGCGTATATTCCGGCGGAACGTCGACTTCGACGTCGTCCACGATGAGTCTGCTCATGTCATAACCTCAGTGCGGCAGTTCGACGAGATCGCGACGCCGCAAATATTCGAAGATCAGGTTTTCGGACGCCTCGGCCATCCAGTCATCTACTCCGCTGCGACGCCAAAGTCTTTGATCGGCTCCGAATGCGGATTGGCGGCATATTGGTCGATGCGCCGCTCGATCTCCGGCCGGAAATGCCGGATGAGGCCTTGCACCGGCCAGGCCGCCGCATCGCCGAGCGCGCAAATCGTGTGGCCCTCGATTTGGGTGGTGACTTCGAGCAGCATGTCGATCTCGCGCTTTTGGGCGCGGCCTTCCGCCATGCGGGAAACCACGCGCCAAAGCCAGCCCGTGCCTTCCCGGCAAGGCGTGCATTGGCCGCAGCTCTCATGCTTATAGAAATAGCTCAGCCGCGCGATCGCCCGCACGATATCGGTCGATTTGTCCATCACGATGACGGCCGCCGTGCCAAGACCGGATTTCAAATCGCGCAAACTATCGAAATCCATCGGCGCGTCGAGGATTTGATGCGCCGGCACGCAAGGCACCGAGGAGCCGCCNNTGGCCGGAAATGCAGAAAAGCTTGGTGCCAGCGTTGTTCTTCGCGCCGAAGCTTGCGAACCATGCGGCGCCACGGCGGAGAATCGCCGGCGCGGCGGCAATCGATTCCACATTGTTGACGGTCGTCGGGCAGCCATAAAGGCCCATATTGGCAGGGAAAGGCGGCTTCAGCCGGGGCATGCCCTTCTTGCCTTCGAGCGACTCCAAAAGCGCGGTTTCTTCGCCGCAAATATAGGCGCCGGCACCGTGATGAACATAAATGTCGAAAGGCCAGCCGTGGACATTGTTCTTGCCGATGAGCTTGGCCGCATAGGCCTCAGCGATCGCGGCCTCGAGGCGCCGGCCCTCCAAAATGAATTCGCCGCGAATATAAATGTAGCAGGCATGCGCCTGCATCGCGAAACACGCGAGGAAACACCCTTCGATCAAAATTTGCGGATCGTTGCGCATGATTTCCCGGTCCTTGCAGGTGCCGGGCTCCGA
>PLUZ01000053.1 GCA_003162995.1 Methylocapsa sp.
ACGGGGTAACAAGCCAAGAAATGGTTTTTGTTACCCTTAGTGTTACCCTGGAGGCAATCGTGGCAAAAGAGCTGACCGCCGTAGCCATCGAAAAAATGAAACCGGGCGACGCGCGGCAAGAGATCCCGGACGGGCGCATATCGGGCCTCTATTTCATTATTCAGCCGAGTGGGAAGCGCAGCTGGGCCGTCCGCTATCGATTCGGCGGCGTGCCTGTCAAGCTGACGCTCGGTGCCTATCCAGCCATTGATTTGAAGCGGGCCAGAGAGCTCGCCGGGGAGGCCAAGGATAAAGTCGAGGAAGGCCAGGATCCCAGCGCCGAAAAGAAGGCCCGCAAGGCCGCCACTGCGGTTCCAGCCAGCGACACGGTTGATGCTGCCGCCGAACGTTTCCTTTCCCAATACGTCCGCCGCAATTTGAAGCCGTCCACGATCAGCGAAGTTGATCGCATCATGAATAAGGTGATCATTCCGGCTTGGAAGGGGCATCGCNNTATCAGAAATCCGGCGGCCGGATATCCATGATTTGCTCGATTCGATTGTCGACCAAGGAAGCCCCGTCGCCGCGAATCGGACCCTGTCTTGGTTCCGGCGCATGTGTTCATGGGCAATCGAGCGAGGCTTGATAGAGACCAATCCTTGCACCGGAATTAAGCCGCCCGCGGCCGAAACGGCGCGGGACCGGGTTCTGTCGGATGCTGNNTGACCTATAGCGCGTTCATCAGGGTTCTAATCTTGACCGGCCAGCGGCGCTCGGAAGTGGCTGGGATGACGTGGCGGGAAATCGACCTTGACGCCAAGCTCTGGACCCTTCCGGCTGCTAGGGCGAAGAATGGCCGTGAGCATCAAATCCCGCTTTCCGATTTGGCCGTCGAGATCCTACGAAGCCTGCCGTGGATCGCGGATTCCAGATTCGTATTTTCGCTATTCGGGCGCGGACCCATTACCGCCTTTGTCTTAACCAAGCAGCGCCTCGATGCGCTCATGCCGACCGAGACGGCGCCATGGACCTTGCACGATCTCCGCCGAACCTTTGCTAGCGGATGCGCTCGCCTTGGCGTGGCCGTGCATGTCGTCGAGGCTGCGCTCAATCATCGATCGGGATCGATCAAGGGCGTTGCCGCGGTTTACAATCGATATTCGTACGACACGGAAAAACGGGCTGCCTTAAGTGCGTGGGCGCGCCACGTCGAGACCATCGTGACCGGAGCACCGGACAATGTCATCACGCTGCGTCGGGGAGTATAATCATGGATGACCCATGGAATCTTGCCGTCAAACAATGGATCGACGCCCCTAAGGGATGCACGCCAGATCCGAAACTATTTGCCGGCCTTTTAAGAAGCGAGAGGCCCATCCCTCCCGTGATTCGGTCGATGTTGGCCGAGGCGCTGGATCCAACGCAGCCGCTTCTCCGTCCCAATTATAGAATCGTCCTGAAATGGACCGGCTCGGGAGACCGCAACCTTCAGAAGGGANNAAAAAAATGCTGATTGGTAGCGCCGTCGGGGAGCGGGTCCGGGACGGAGAAACTGTTGAAAGGGCGAGCGAGCACGTCGCAAAGGAAAACGGAATTGAGCCCGAGACGGCAAAGAAGACTTATGAGAAATTCAACCGCGGGATGAAGTTTTTCGGCATGGGGATAAAGCGGTCAAAATAGTAGGTACGATTTTGGGGACAGTTTCCGTCTCTTATTTTACGGGACCGGTTGTGTTTCCATTCACTTCAGTGTTTCGAGCTGAGGTGAGACCAAAATGGAATCTAGCAACACAGAGCGAAAGTGGTTGAGCCGCCCGGTATTGGCAAAACGATTCGGTGTAACGACCCGCACAGTTTTCACTTGGGAAAAGAACCCTCCTCCGGGCTATCCGATACCCGTCGATATCAACGGCTACAAATATTATCCAGAGGACGAGGTTCTAGCTTACGAGCGCATGCTCATAGCCTCCCGGATTCGGGAGCTTGCTTGAACCATGCCCATTCAAAGCGAAACCCGGCGCGCGGGGGACGCGGCCGGGCTCGGAGATGATGCTTTTCCTGGCGGGAATTGCAACTCCGAGCTAACCCCAAAAGCCCACGTTGCGCAAGCGAAAAATCTCCCTTCTGCGGCTGTTGGGGCGGCCCTAAAAAGGGCGCAGCAGCGGCAGCGCGACCATTTGCTTGACATCAAAAGGGGATCGTTATGGACCGTCGCGGCGATGGCGCGCGATCATCTCGATAGCGTCTTGTGGTCGCTCGAACAGCCGGAATTCGATGAGGTCTTCCCGTGCGCCAAAGTTTTCGTCGAGCACGCGAAATCGGTAGCCAAGCTTGCCAACGATTTCGAGAGCGAACGACAAGCGATTGTTAGGCAGGCGGCTGTTCGATGAGCGCACGCGAACGTCTTCCCAACCGGCGACGGTGCGAATCGTTTGAGTTCGAGCATGCTGGTCTCGCCTTCACGATGACGGCAGGCTTTTGCCTAGACGGCCGCGTTGCCGAGATCTTCTTGTCATCAAATAAGCCCGGCTCACTGATTGAAGCGATCGCTCGCGATGCGGCCGTTACAGTATCTATTGCACTTCAATTTGGCGCCGATCTGGAAACGATCCGCGGCGCGCTCACCAAGGATCACGACGGGCGCCCGGCGACGCTGCTGGGCGCTGCCCTCGATGCATTGCTCGCCCGGTCGGAGGTATCGCCATGAGAGCGACGCCTCCCCTTTTGCGATTGATGGACGCCAAGAAAGCGCGCCCACGCAAGGCCCCGAGAGTGCGCCCGCGTGAAATGCGCCTACATTTGGATGTCGCCCGCGTGCTTCTCGATCATTCCAATCCGGAATGGTTCTGGTGGCATACGCCAAACGGCGGAAAGCGCGACATCATCACTGCGTCGTTGTTTAAAAAAATGGGCGTTAAGCCGGGGGTTTTTGATTTCGTCCTGGTTGCCCCTGGCGCCGTTGCTCACTTCCTCGAAC
>PLUZ01000032.1 GCA_003162995.1 Methylocapsa sp.
TTTCACGTGAAACGTTTTGGTACGATTGACGCTCCGCGCAAATGCACCTTCGTAAGGCGGCGCGAAGTGCGGCGCGGGGATTTGGGGCGAGCGAAATTCTGCGATAGGTTTAAGCTTTGGCTTTGTGATTTTTGTCCTTGGTTTGAAAGACGGCCTCGACCCAAAGCGGCCTTCCACGATAGCTGAACCATCAGGGCGGCTGGTCAAACGGGCAGACGCGACGTCCGGTTAGAGAACGCCGCTTCTGCCTTTCATGCGTGCCCCTTAGGGGGTCGGTGTACAGGATATCGCAAGGTAAGGCAGGAGGCGTTCGCCTCCATCAAACCGCTTTAATCTAACGCCGGCTCCGTCTTACCGGGCCGCGCCGGCCAGACGTACATCATGAAATCTTTGCGGGAGAACCATTGGAAGCCGTTGGAAGAGCAGAAGTTCCAGGCGTAATTGGCATTGGGTGTATATGTGCTCGCAAACCAATACGCGGAATAATCACCAGAATCATCCACAGCGGTCTGAACATTTAGAAACGGGCCGCTCGGCATTGGGCCGGTCGCTATCCCCCCAAGCTCGTTATAAAGGAGTGCGCCGTAGGCATCGCCGGTCTGGCTGTAGCCCAAGGATGCGTCGCGGCCGACTTCGGGCAAGGTCCATTTATTCGACCCGCGATAGCGGATGAAATTCAGATATTTGACAAAGGCGATGGCGCCCCAATAATCAGCAAAGCCGCCAGCCTTGAAATCAGCGGCCGTCAAGGTGTGTTTCTTGGAACCGCCGTCGAAATAATCAGGCGTATCCGCAACGGTACCCTTGTTGGTGGATATGATGGCGGCAATAAGGGTATTATAACTTCCCGTTGTCGTCCCCTCGAGCGTATTCAGGAGGTTGGCGTCCCGCATCCAGATGACATTTTGATCGGTGTCAAGCACATCAACGCCTTGCACAAAGAATTCCGCTTGAGCGGGCATGCTCGCGTTCAAACTCGTCATACCCAGCGCCAGTCCCGCGGCCAGCCATTGTTTTGCGTGTTTCATCACTTTACCCCAAAAGTTGAAATGGTGAATCCTGCCGTGCTGATACGTCCGGGTCATTGGTTCGTGTTATAGATCGATATCCCGCCGTAGTTACGGCCAGTATTCCCGCCAACGAGGAGTTGGTTGGTTTTAGGATTGAGCGCGATCGTTAGAGGGTTGGGCAGCGTGTTGAAGGTGCCCGTCACCGTATCCGTCTTCTCGTCGATGACGAGTCCGGTTTTTCCGGCGGCAAAGTTCTGCCCGTAACAAAGCGCATAAACCGTGCCATGGGCGCTATCGGCGACATCAAACAGTGGGTTACATCCAACAGGAGCGTTAATGATGGTAATGACATTTAAGGTTTTAGCATCGATGACATAAAAGCTTCCGACTGTACCCGCTGGAGCGTTTGGCGCACCTTGGAAATAATTTGCGACNNTGTTGGTCTTCGTATCGATGACATAAACACCGCTGGTATAATCCGATACGAAAAGTTGATGGTTTTTCTTATCCAACGCCAGGTACTCTAGATACTTTCCTACGGGTATTGTGGCAGTGACTGTGTTGGTTTTCTCGCTAATCACCGATACCAAATTGGTACCTTGGCTTGAAGTAACGTAAAGCGTTCCAGTGGTCTCGTCAGCCAACACTGCCCATGGATTTTTTGCGACTGGGATGGTGGCGACAATGTTGTTCGTCGCTTCGTTGACGACATAGACTACGTTCTCGCCCCCGCAAGGCACGAAGACGTTTTGCGTCACGGTATCGATCCCTAGGCCATTTACTACGCCGAAATTCTGACATTGGGTCGCGATGGGCGTGATGACGCTTTCGACAAGGGTCGAGTTCGGCGTTTCTGCGTAGACAACGGCATAGTCAGGATCGATCGTGACATCCTTCGCCGTTGCGGCATCGGTGCTCGGAGTCACAACATGGATGTCGCCCAGATAGTTTGAATAATAAATATTGCCGGTATTGGGGTCGACAACAAGCCCGGTACTTTGGCCGGTAAAAGTGGGATATTGCCCGATAACAGGGCTATATGCACCTGCGCCCGCGCCCAGCCCCATATCAATAGCGGTGTTGGTTAGGGTCGGAATCGGCGGNNGCTGAAAGCGCCATAGCCAAAAGAGAGGTGGCAAGCGCTGTGGTCGCGGCCGGGAACAAGCCCTTCCTTAAGGAAGTGGAAAGTAGACAGAGACGAATAGGTACGAGGTGAGGTTTATTCATAATTGACCCCCGATACTAAATTACAGTGTGAGTGTGCCGAAATCGATATATATTCAGTACACATTACGGGGAGCAAATTCTTACCAAACCTTAACAGTGTCAAGCGATAAAAGCGGTGTCGCCAGAGAAATCGGATTTGAATGTTTTTTTGACGAGGATCCAACCGAGGCACGGTAGAAACCGCGCGTCTCACCGATGAATCGATGCCGCTCAAATCGTTGATGCGAGCCGCAGCCGCTTAGCGCAGGTTGATCGTTCAACCATCAGTTTTGTCCGGCTTAAGTTTTGGCTTTGTAATTTTTTAAAAATTGCTTTTGGCCGGGTCAGACACCGAAACCTCGCCCTTTGCCTCGGCATCTTTGCACGCTTCTTCGCTCTGCGGCGTTTCCAAGGAAACCTGAGGTGAGGCATCCTGGCCCATGGCCTGGCCGTCGTTCGGACGGATCAGTCCCAATCTGCTCCAGGCTCAC
>PLUZ01000150.1 GCA_003162995.1 Methylocapsa sp.
TAAATCAATATCTTACGCTACACCCGCCAGCCCAAAATCAAACCCTAGGTGAATAAAACGGGCTAAACCAAAGGAACGTCCAACATCTAAAGGGCGCGTTCATAAAGGCAGGACGCGAGCTTAGGCTGGCGATACTTCCCTGATTTCCCCTCCGCCCAAGGCGTTTAGATATTCTATCTCTTCATTCGAAACACTCCATGCATGTCAGATGAAAGTCTGTCGAGCGACAGCCAGGAAATAGCCCAATTTCGGGATTCGCTGAGGTCGCCGAGACCAAATTTAGGATTCCTAACCCCCAGAGTTTATACGGGGGGCACAAAATATTTTCCAGCGCCGGACTCCATCGATATCGCGCCAAGCGCTTATGATGAATGAAAGCCTCGCCGCACGAGTTCCTTCTCGCGGGCTATCTCTTTCTTCTCTGCCGCATAAAGCGCGNNACTCTGTCTTGTGCGAGCCAAGCGACAGCCTCGATGTAATCAGGGTTAGTCTTATAGAGATAATCAGCCAGCCTCTGCCGGTCTTCGATGAATGAACGGAAGCAGATCGTCCAGCCAGCCGCCTTGCGGAAGGATTGCCAGCGAGGACAATTATACTTCGGAGAGAATTCCTTTAGGAAAGTTTGGAATGCCCCGAAGATCAATTCCGGGTCTTGGTCCTTGAGATCCGTCTCCCGGCTGAGTTGATCCTCGAACAAGTATCGAAGACTGTTGAACTTCTCTAGGAACTCATCAGCGACTGGAGAAGGAGATGAGACAGTCTGCTTCTGAACAGAATCCCGGCTCGGCGCGTGCGGTCGTGGAGAGCTGGAAGGGACATAGTCCAGTCTCGGGTCTTGTGCTGGTTGGCCGGAAATTATCATTGGCATGTCAGAATCCTCCTTAAAAATGTGTGGCCGAGAAAGAAAAGAAAGAACCAAAGAAAAGTAAGAGGAAAGTAAAGAACCCATCCCCATGGGTGCATCCTGTCTCTATTCTACAATTGGAGAGGAAGATTGAGGCCGCCCCTACAATTGGTTTGGCGTACAGTTGGAAACAAAGGGAAGAGGAAAGGAAGTAACCCCAACAGTTGGTTGACATTGGTTGAGGAATCCCAAGCACAAAAGTGGCTAGCGACAGCCACGATTGTTCAGGAAGACGAATCCCGTACACCTAATCCCCACAACCATTGGTAAGCCAGGTTCTGCGTGTTGGCTTTTACGTGTAAGTGAGAGCATTGTGTGCTCCAGAGCGCCCGACCGTTACCCTGGATTAGTGGAGTAACGATTCGTTGGGGACCTACCCCCGTCTCATTTTTGTCTACGTTGCCCCGTGATAGCCCCGACTATGACATCGGTTTACTATCGAATAGATTCCTATATTGAGCTGATCGTCTATTGAATTGAATTAAACCCCGTACCCCGTTGTGTTACCCATATAGGGCTATGGAAGTCATAACGTCTGAGCCAGATAGCTGAAACTCTAGCCGACCGCCGTTGATTTTGTTACCACTTCCCTCACAACCCACGTTCCGTCTGGGAGAAGCATGGTCTTGCCCCTATGATGGTTCCCGCGATTCGCCTGAGCCCGTTTCGCTGCCCGCTCAAGACTCACGACAGCCGCCGCCAAGTTTCTCAGTCTCAGTCGGGACCGGCGTCACGGCCCGTTTATGCATCGCCATAAGCGCCCGAGCCTCGCGGACCGTCATGTCTGGACGATCCGTCAGAAGTTTCACACGGTCCGGATGATTGACCAGTGCGGCCATGGCTGAATATGCTGGACGTCCAGCAAATTCGACGCCATGCGGTAAACGAGACAGATCTAGGCTCAGTTTAAAAGCATAGCTCTCGCGCCATTGCCTCGTGCGCCTGAGCGCCTGAGCGCCGATATCATGTTGACCCTGAGCACCCTTCCGCAAGCCACGGCAAGAACCCCCCGGAGGACCCCAAAATCCGACCAGAACCCTCAATTGCCCCAGAGACGGACCAGGACAGCCCAAATCGACTCAAGGCTATAGAGGTGCATCACCCGATAGCGACCTGTAAGGTCTCCGGCCTTCCCTATGAGCCCGCCAAAATGGTAAAGGGTTATTTTTGGCGGACGGAGGCCCTCAATGGAGAGCGATCTTCTCAAGGGCTTCGGCAAGATCCGTAAGCGAATATCCGCTGAAGTAGACCGAGCCCATTTTCGCTTGCGCCTTATGCCCGACAATGGCGTCAACGATCCGTTGATCAACCTTCGCCAGAACGAGCCGGGTTTCCATGCTGTGGCGGAATGAATGGCTTCTCCCCGCCTCCCCTCCGAGAGTGCGGATGAGCCAGCGGTTGACGGTGCTCGCTGGGTTCCCCTTCCCGATGCGGAGGAAGAGCCATCCATCGTCATTTGCTGCGGCGCGGGCAAGCCGTGCGGCCTCAAGACTGACTCCGACCAGTGGTAGTGACCTTTCCGCATTCTTACCTGTCTTGAGCCTTCGGGAGTGCTCCAGATGCTGGATGATTCGGACATAGGGGATTGGTGCGTCAAGATGGAGGTCCTCCGTCCGGAGGAGGGCAATCTCAGCAACCCGACAGCCGGTCTCGATCTGCATGGTGGCGACCAGGCCCGGTTCATTTTTCTGAGCAAGCCCCGCCGTGGCAATCTGTCTTAATTCCGCCTCTGTGAACGAAGGGATGTCCTTCGTGTCTTCGAGAAAATTGGGGATTGTGAGAGCCGAGAATGGGTTTTTCAGATCCAATTCGAACTCCAGAATGGCGACAGAGAATATCGCGGAAATCGTGTTGAGATATCTTTTTACGGATGCAGTCTTCAACCCCGCGCTGAGCATTGAATCCAGCACCCGTCGAGCATCGGCACGCTTGATATCTTTCAGAGCCGGATTGCCAAGGATATCTTTGACTGTGGCAAAGGCACGATTGGCATTCTGGAAGAACCTCGCGTCTCTACCCTGATGCTTTTTAAGATATATGGCGAACGCATCGGATAGATGGTGTCGCTTGGGGGACAGCTTCGCCAGGATGCGTCGCAAAACAAGAGGGTCAATGGTCTCTGCGATGGATGCTCTTGCTGTCTCAATGTCATGAGTGCCGGAACGAAGGGCTTCCCAGATCTGATCATCAAGCTTGGCTAGCTTGAGAGCTTCCTTCGCCGCGACAGCGGGGTCATGGGTCTGGAGTGATTGCCGACGAAGGATTCGGCCTTCGTAATGCTCCCGAAGGTCAGCCGGGATTTGGCGGAAATACATGAACAAACCAGTCTTCTCTCGACTGAGATATTTCAGTTTGACAATCATCGCCAGCACCCCAAACTATCGGTTGCAACTATCGGCGATCTCGCCTTGTTATGTCAAGGAAAATGCTGGAGAAATATGGCGAGATGAGGTTCGCGCGTTCCGGGCCAAGGAAAGCGCGTAAGCTTCCGCTCGTCTGCGGTTTCCCGCTGAAGGCGCAACCAAACCCAATTGTCCAGGACGAGCGCAAGCGCCGTCAGCACAATGGCGAGCCCAGCGATAATGCGTGTCCTCATGCTCGCTCCTTGATCAGGCCACCGCCTGCCGTTTCACCTCGTCGTAATCACCGGCAAGATGGGTCCGAACCAAAGCCGCAACCAATCGCGGAAAATCGTCACGTTCGACAAGAGTAGCGAGATTTCGAGCCGTATCGCTGATCTTCAATTGTCTGGCTGTATCGAGCGCGACGGCGTCTACAAAAGGATAGAGTTCCGGCCACGCGGCCTGTATCTCCCGGCAGAAAATGTCTGCACAGACAGGCCCAATCGCTTTGAACTGTTGGATGAGCCGGTGCTCGTTCCCCGCATCGCGGCCGGCTTCTTCGCGCAGACGGCGCAAGTCGCCATCATATCGATCGAGCAGAAGGTCCGCGGCTTCGCCGAGCTTGGCGGATGTGCTTTCATCGTAACGGGCATAGCCTGCGCCATTCAGCACATGCGTGCGCTCTTCCCATGTGCTTGCCGCCATCTTGCGCGCCGACGTCCATCCCCGCCGCGTCAGTGCCATGGAGGCTGCGATGGCGGTTCTGGAATTGATCCGAGCCGAAAACAGCATCGTCGCGCAAAGCCACCGGAACAAAACCGAGGGCGTATTGCGTGCGATGTTTATTGCGAGCTCATCACAGTAAGTACGTCCGTGCTTTGCCAAAACCGCAGACACCACCCTTTGTGTCTCACCGGTGCGCCCTGAACTCACGAGCCTGTGCCCCGTTTGCGCCTAATGAGGTGACAACCATGACCGGGCACCTTCGTTCCGCGACGTCCTGATTTTGAGATCGTCTGCGCCATCGACGGCGGCAAATGGGAATGGCAGGAAATAACGGCGGCGGCAAAGCCGCTTCGCAGTTAGCGAAACAGCATCAACAGACCGATCGCCGCAATGAGCCAGAGCGCGATATGGCCGAGGCGGGAACCACGCGCTTCCGCTTCGCCGATTTTCTGCATCGCCGATTCGGATAGCTCGAAACCGTTTTCGGCCATGCCTTCGAGTTGATTGACGATATTTTCGCCGCGCAGAAGCACGCCAGGCAAATTCGAAGCGAAGCGCGCAAGCGTCGCGGCGGCGCGGCCGGCATCCTGCAATTTTCCAACGGGGCCAAGATTCTGCTCGATCCAGGCGCCAACCACCGGTTCGGACGTTGTCCACACATCGAGTTTTGGATCGAGCGTGCGGGCCACGCCTTCGACGACGACCATGGTCTTTTGCAAAAGAACGAGTTCGATCCGCGTCTTCATGTCGAAGAGGCCAGTGATCTCGAAAAGCAGGGTCAAGAGCTTGGCCATGGAAATCTGATCGGCGGTGCGGGAATGGATCGGCTCGCCGATCGCCCGGATCGCCTGCGCGAAATCCTCGACCTTGTGCACCCGCGGCACATAACCCGCCTCGAAATGGACTTCCGCCACGCGGCGGTAATCGCGCTTTATGAAGCCGTAAAGGATTTCCGCGAGAAAGCGCCGCTCGTTGAAACCGAGGCGGCCCATGATGCCGAAATCCACCGCGGTCAGGCGCCCTTGCGGGTCAACGAACAAATTTCCCTGGTGCATGTCGGCATGGAAAAATCCGTCCCGCATCGCGGTGCGCAGAAAGGACTGGACGACATTGCGGCCGAGATCCTGCAAATTATAGCCTTTGGAAACGAGCGCCTTGATGTCGGACAGTGGTGTTCCATCGATCCATTCGAGCGTCAGCACCTCTTTCGCCGTCCGGTCCCAATCGATTCGCGGGATCCGCAAATCCGTATCCTTGGCGACGTTCTCGGCAAATTCCGAAGCCGCGGCCGCTTCCAGACGGAAATCCATTTCCATCTTGACGGTGCGGGCGAGCGTATCAACGACCTCGATGAGCTTTAGGCGGCGGGCATCGCCGCTCCAGCGCTCGGCCAAACGGGCCGCGACATACATGTCGCCGAGATCGCGTCTGAAAAGCCGCTCGACACCTGGACGCAGCACTTTGACCGCGACATCGCGTTCGCCCTCGGCATCTTTCACGCGGGCACGATGGACCTGAGCGATGGACGCGGCAGCGACCGGCTCTCCGAAGCTCACGAAAATGCGGCCGAGCGATTCGCCGAAGGCCGCCTCGATGGTAGCAATCGCGACCGTGCGCGGAAACGGCTCCATCCGGTCCTGTAAACGCTCGAGCTGCTGGACAACCGCGACGCCGACGACATCCGGCCGCGTCGCGAGGAATTGGCCGAGCTTGACATAGGACGGCCCGAGCCGGCTGATCGCGCCGGGAAGATTGGCAAGACCGCTCGCTTTTTTGCCAGCACCTTTGGCCCCGGCTGTTCTCACTCCGGGCCCTGCAAGGAGTCTCGCCAAGGCGAGCGGCAGCCGCGCGGCCGGGGGCAGAATCGATGGGTCGACGTCGCTGAACACGCCCGCACGCGCGAGCACAAATCCCGCGCGCGCTAGGCGGATTAGGGAGCCAAAGGATGAACGCACAATCGCCGCCTGTCCTAGATGTGAGCTTTCAACAGCTTGTCCATCCGTTCCGGATCACGCCGGGAGCTGTGTTGCCAAGAGAGGGGGCGGCGACAGCCCACCCCGTATTTGAGACTCATGTCTAAAGCTTCCAGCCCGAATGAATGGCAACGATACCGCCCGATAGCCGCGTGAACGAGGCCCGCTCGAACCCCGCGCGAGCCACTTTGTCACGAAAACTCTCGGCGTCCGGAAACCGCGCGATCGATTCGACGAGGTAGCGATAGGGCTCCGGATCGCCCGCGACGAGACGGCCGATAAGGGGAATGCAGCGAAACGAATAGGCTTCATAGAGGCGGTCAAGCACGGGCACGTTCATATGCGAAAATTCAAGACAGAGAAATTTGCCGCCGCGCCGCAGAACCCGGTGCGCCTCGGTTAGCGCCTGGTCGATGCGCGGCACGTTGCGGATGCCGAAAGCAATCGTATAGCAATCGAAACTATTCGCGGCGAAGGGCAGTTCCTCGGCATTCGCCTCGACAAAGTCGAGCGTCCCGTCGAAACGCCGCTTGGCGGCCCGCCGCCGTCCCTCTTCCAGCATGCCGGCATTGATGTCGAGCACGACGACCTCGGTCGAGGCCGAGCCCGCGTTTGCCACCCGGAAGGCAATGTCACCGGTGCCGCCGGCCACGTCGAGGTGGCGAAACCGGGCTTTTCTGGACGGCCTGATCCTCGCCGTGAAAATATCCTTCCAGATCCGGTGGAGACCACCCGACATGAGATCGTTCATAAGGTCGTAACGCGAAGCGACCTTGTGAAAAACATCGTCCACACGCGCCTGCTTGTCATGCAGCGGCACGCGGGAAAAACCGAAATGCGTTTCTTCAACCATATCAGCAATGCTCGGCGTGCGGAGGCCGCGGATGGGAGGTCCACGTAAATGGTTTTGTGGCTGGCGGACCATAGCGCGCGACGCGCGTCATGGCTATGGACGGCGCCTGCGCGATAGGCTGGCGCGGACAGCTGACATTTTTCACCAAACGCTCCGGTGCTGACGGCGTCCGCAAACGAGACCAAGATAGACCACGAGCAGCCCCGCGATGGAGAAGAAAAACCCATTCGGAGAAATGAGATCCATGCCGAGGCCAGCGATTGGCGGGCCGCCCAGCATGCCGAGCGAGTAGAGCATGACAAAGGCCGCATTGGCGCTCGCCAAGTCCGGCCCGCTATAGCGCGAGCCAAGATGCGCGAGCCCGACGGCGTAGAGACTGCCAACGATGCCGCCCCAAATGACGAGCAAGCCGCAAAAGAGAGGAAAATGCGACGTCCCCGTAACGGCCAGGGCGATGGCCCCGCAAAGCCCAAGAATTGCAAGAGATAATAATAATTTGCTTCTATCCATCTGGTCCGAGGCAAAGCCAACCGGAAATTGAAAGATAACATTGCCAAGCGCGAATAAGGTCACGAACAAGGCTCCGGTTTCCGGACTAAGCCCAGTGCGAAGGGCATAGACTGGCAAGAGGCCGAGACTCGCCGCTTCGATCGCGCCATACAGCAATCCGGCGAGGGTAGCGATGGGAATGCTGGTGAGAAAGCTAAGAACCGGGACCGGCGGCGCGCTCTTGCTCTCAGGTACTTTGCCACTCCAAAGGACAATCGGCAAGGCCGCGAGCGCGATAAGAGCCGTGGCAACGATGAAAGGCGCCGCACCTGCGGTGCCGACGAAGCCAAGAATCCCCGGGCCAACGGCAAAGCCTCCGGCGAGACTGGTCATGTAAAACCCCAGGACGAAGCCGCGCTGCCGTGGCGGAGCGATGGCATTGATCCAATATTCGCTCGTGACGAAGAGCACGCTGAGGGCGGCGCTGAACACCGCGCGAATGGCAAGCCAGGCCCAGTAATCATTGGTCAAGGCAAAGCTTAGGAGACTGAGGCAGCTCGTGAGAAGCGCTATGAAAAGCAATGGCTTAACGCTCATCCGGCGCACCAGCGCCGGAACGAAGGCGGCACCGGCGAGGATCGCAAAGCCGCCCGCGGTGGGGTTTAAACCGATCGCCCGGGCGCTGAATCCTTGTTCGCCAAGGCGCAGCGCGATGAGCGTCATGGTCAGCGAAAGACCGACGCCCACGATCGTTACGGTGGCGATTGCCGAGACGAGGGCCAGGATGATCTGGCGGCCGTCGAGAGCGAGCTCCTGCTCGTCCTGTTGGAAGTTGACCGTCAATCGAGTTCTGACCTCTGGGCTGAAATATTCCGCGATGGCGTCCGGATTTGTAATTCTTGTTCAAATTGGCTGTCGTGAGACTACCTTGGCCGTCCCGCTATCATCTTTAAGCGCCGTGGTCCATCGCCCCAGGATCACAGTATTTGCTTGCGCATCATTCCTTATCCCTTGCTCGTCGCGTGCAGCTCCGCAATCGATGATCGCCGGCGGGCGGTCCATTCAAGCGCGGCAAACCCCGTCGTGAGCCTTCCACCGCGTGCGCCCCCATGCTAGAGCGGTTGCCCGCGTAGGGCCTGAGGCCCTATTTTTCTTTTTCCCGGCCCGAAAATTCTCATGCCGACACGTATCGATCGCCGTTTTGAAGATCTGGCGCGGCAAAACCGCGCTGCGCTTGTGACCTTTGTGATGGCGGGCGATCCGGATCTTGAGACTTGCCTCGCTATCTTAAAGGCGCTGCCGGAGGCGGGCGCGGATGTGATCGAGCTCGGCATGCCTTTTACCGATCCCATGGCAGATGGGCCGGCGATCCAGGCGGCGGGGCTGCGCGCGCTTGCGGCCGGAACGACTCTTGCTAAAACGCTGGCGCTCACAGCCGATTTCCGTAAAGGCGATTCCACGACGCCGATCGTTCTCATGGGCTATTACAACCCGGTCTATGTGTATGGCGTCGAGCCTTTTCTGCGCGACGCGAAGGCCGCCGGCGTGGATGGCTTGATCATCGTCGATCTGCCGCCCGAGGAGGATTCCGAGCTCTGCCTGCCCGCTCTTGCGGCGGGGCTCAATTTCATCCGCCTCGCGACACCGACGACGGACGACGCCCGGCTGCCAGCCGTTCTCGCCCATACTTCGGGCTTTGTCTATTACGTCTCGATCACGGGCATTACCGGAGCCGCCGCCCCGGAACCTGCCAAAGTTGCCTCGGCGGTGGGCCGCATCAAAGCGCATACGAAATTGCCGGTCGCGGTCGGCTTTGGCGTGAAAAACGCCGGAAGCGCTGCCGCAATCGCTGCACACGCCAATGGGGTGGTGGTCGGCTCGGCGATCGTCGAAGCCTTGCGCGCCTCGCTCGATAGGCATGGCAAGGCGACAGAGAAAAGCGTAGAAGCGGTGGTTGGTCTCGTCGCCGATATCGCCAAGGGCGTGCAGTCGGCGGCCAGCCCGGGCTGATAGCCCGCGAAACAAACGCAATGGCAAAACTGGATAGCCCAAAACTGGATAGAAGATGAACTGGATCGCCAATGTCGTCCCGCCGAAGGTCAGGTCTCTGCTGCGCCGCGAGACTCCCGAAAACCTTTGGGTCAAATGCCCTGAGTCCGGCGAACTTGTCTTTCACAAGGATCTCGAAGCAAATCTCTTCGTCGTGCCGGGCTCCGGCTATCACATGCGGCTCTCCTCCAAGGCGAGACTCGACAATCTTTTCGATGGCGCGTTCTATGAAGAAATCGCGACGCCGGAGGTGCCGCTGGACCCCTTAAAATTCCGCGATGTGAAACGCTACACCGACCGGCTCAAGGAATACCGCCTGAAAACCGGCGCCTCTGACGCGGTGAAGCTCGCCTTTGGCAAATTGCAGAGCATGGATATTGTTGCCGCGGTGCAGGATTTCGATTTTCTGGGCGGCTCGCTCGGCATGGCGGCGGGCGAGGCCATCATCACGGGCATGACGGCGGCGATCGAGCGCCACACGCCATTCATCATCTTTACCGCCTCGGGAGGCGCGCGGATGCAAGAAGGCATTTTCTCGCTGATGCAGATGCCGCGCACGACGATCGCCGTGCAACGTCTGCGCGACGCCAAGCTTCCCTATATTGTCGTCCTGACCAATCCGACGACCGGCGGTGTCACCGCCTCCTATGCCATGCTCGGTGACATCCATATCGCCGAACCTGGTGCTGTTATCGGTTTTGCCGGCCCACGGGTGATCGAACAAACGATACGCGAACGCCTGCCAGAGGGCTTTCAGCGCGCCGAATATCTCGAGGCGCATGGCATGATCGACATGGTGGTCAAACGGCAGGACATGCGCGCAACGCTCGCCCGCCTTTGCGCGCTTATGACCCGGACCCAGCCCATCGAGCAAGCGGCCGCCTGAGGCTGGCAAACAAGGGCAACATGGATTCGCTCGACGCGCTCCTCTCCCGCCTTTTCACTCTGCATCGCAAGACGATCGAACTCTCGCTCGGCAGGATCGAGCGGTTGCTCGCCGCGCTTGGATCGCCGGAATCGCGGCTGCCGCCGATCGTTCATGTCGCAGGAACGAATGGCAAGGGTTCGACGATTGCTTTTATGCGAGCCATTCTGGAAGCGGCGGGAAAGCGCGTCCATGTCTATACCTCGCCGCATCTGGTGCGCTTTCATGAACGTATCAGGCTCGGTGCGGAAGACGGCGGCAAGCTCGTCGGCGACGCCGAGCTTTTTGCGGCCTTGACCGCATGCGAAAAGGCCAACGACGGTCAACCGATCACCTTCTTCGAAGTCACCACCGCGGCGGCGTTCAAGCTTTTCAGCGAGCATCCCGCCGATTATTTGCTGCTGGAAGTCGGTCTCGGCGGAAGGTTCGATGCAACCAATGTCATCGCGCGGCCATGTGCCACGGTCATCACGCCGGTCTCGATCGATCATCCTGAGTTCCTTGGCGCGACGGTCGATAAAATCGCTTACGAGAAGGCTGGAATCCTCAAACCTGGCGTGCTCGCTATTGTGAGTGCCCAGGAAGACGCCGCCATGGCTGTGATCGATCGCGAAGCGAGGCGCTTGGGTGCGCCGGTCATCGCCGGGGGGCGTGATTACAACGTCTGGGAAGAAAATGGCCGTCTTGTCTTCGAGGACAAACGCGGCCTGCTCGATCTGCCGCCGCCGCGTCTCATCGGCCGCCATCAGCATCAAAATGCAGCGACCGCAATTGCCGCGTTGCGCGCCATCGAACCACATCTCGCGGCATCCGCCTTCGAAGAAGGTTTGGTGCGCGCGGAGTGGCCCGCCCGCTTGCAAAATCTCGCCAAGGGCCATGTGGCGGCGCTCGCCCCGGCTGGCGCGGAGATCTGGCTCGATGGCGGCCACAATGAGGACGCCGGCCACGCGCTCGCGCAATCTATGGCGGAGCTGGAAGACAAGACGCAGCGGCCGCTCGTCATCATCTGCGGCTCGCTTGCATCCAAGGATACAGGCGGATTTCTCCGTGCCTTCAAAGGCCTCGCCCAAGAGGTCGTCGCCGTGCCAGTGAATGCCGATCAATATGCAAAGCCTGCCGCCGAGGTTGCAGCGGCTGCCGCCGCGAATGGGCTCCCCGCAGCGGCCTGCGGAAGCATCAAGTCGGCGCTTGCATTTCTCGCCGCGCGAGAATGGGCGGCGCCGCCGCGCATCTTGATCGCGGGCAGCCTCTATCTTGCCGGAGAGGTTCTGGCGCTGAACGGCACGCCACCGGAATAGCGGTCTCTCTTATCCGCTAGAGCATGTCCCGAAATAGTTGCTCGACTTTTCCGGGACATGCTCTAGAGGGCGGCGGCCTTCACCTCGCGCCGGCGCGCGTGAAGTATCCACTCCGTGTAGCCATTTGGCTGCGCGCGCCCCTTGAAGATCAAATCCGACGCCGCTTGAAAAGCGAGGCCATCGAAGCCAGGCGCCATCGGCCGGTAGAGCGGATCGCCAGCATTCTGCCGGTCGACGACGGACGCCATCTTTTGCAGCGTTTCCGTCACCTGCTCGGGCGTGACAATCTCATGGTAAAGCCAATTGGCGATATGCTGGCTTGAAATACGCAAGGTGGCGCGATCTTCCATAAGGCCAATATCATGAATATCCGGCACTTTGGAACAGCCGACGCCTTGATCGATCCAACGCACGACGTAGCCTAAAATCCCCTGACAATTGTTGTCGAGCTCGGCTTGAATATCGGCCGGCACCCAGTTTGCACGGCACACTGGAATGGCAAGGAGGTCGGATAGATGCGGCGGACTGCGCCTTGCGAGTTCCTTCCACCGGCTCGCGACATCGACCTTATGATAATGCACCGCATGTAAGGTCGCGGCGGTCGGTGACGGCACCCAGGCTGTATTCGCCCCGGCAAGCGGATGCGCGATCTTTTGCGCGAGCATGTCGGCCATGCGGTCCGGGGCGGCCCACATGCCCTTGCCGATCTGAGCCCGCCCCGGCAAACCGCAGGCAATGCCAACGTCGACATTGGCATTCTCGTAAGCCGCGATCCAATCCGTGTTCTTCATGTCGTTCTTGCGAACCATCGCGCCGGCTTCCATCGAGGTATGAATCTCGTCGCCCGTACGGTCAAGGAAGCCGGTATTGATAAAAAACACGCGATCGGCCACCGCTGCTATGCAAGCCTTAAGATTGACGGAGGTGCGCCGCTCCTCGTCCATGATGCCCATCTTGATCGTGTGCCGGGCCAACCCCAGCATATCCTCCACGCCGGCGAACAGCGCATTGGCGAGCGCGACTTCGTCCGGCCCGTGCATTTTCGGCTTGACGATGTAGATCGAACCGTGACGGCTGTTGCGCGGACCCGAAACACGCTTGAGATCGTGGCTTGCGATCAACGCGGTGACCGCGGCATCCAGAATGGTTTCGGGGATTTGATCGCCCGACTTGTCGAGTACCGCATCGGTTTCGATGTGATGGCCGACGTTGCGCACCAGCAAAAGGCTGCGCCCGTGCAAGGTCATCGGCGTGCCGTCCCGGCCGATATAGCTGTGATCCTCAGCAAGCCGCCGCTCAACGAGCAAACCATTCTTTTCAAGATTTGCCGTCAAGCCTCCTTGCATCAGTCCAAGCCAATTGCGATAGACGGTGACCTTGTCCTGCGCATCGACCGCCGCGACACTGTCCTCAAGATCGACGATCGTGCTGAGAGCGGCTTCAAGGATTACGTCGGCCACGCCCGCCTTGCTCTCGGCTCCGACGAGGCTGTTATGATCGATTTCGACCTCAATATGCAGGCCATGGTGGCGCAGCAGAATGACAAAGGAGTCGAGCGATTTCTTCCGATATCCGGCGAACCGGCCAGGATGGCGCAAGCGCGTTTCCAGCCCGTTTTCGAGGGTCGCCACGAGTTCGCCGCCAGAGACTTTATAGGCGGTCACCGCCTTGTGGCTGCCCTTCGCCAGCGGAACCACGTCGTCGAGAAACGCGCGGACCCAGTCGATGACCTTGGCACCACGCACTTTGTTGTAGCCTCTCCCGCGCTCCGCTCCATCGGTCTCGGGAATGGCGTCGGTGCCGTAAAGCGCATCATAGAGGCTGCCCCAGCGCGCATTTGCCGCATTGAGCGCGTAGCGGGCATTCGACGCAGGCACGACGAGCTGCGGTCCCGCCACCCTCGCGATCTCCAGGACATTTTCGGTGCGGATGGTAAAATCGGGCGGCTCCGGAACGATGTAGCCGATCTCGCGTAAAAATTTCGCATAGCCCGCAGGGTTAAAGGGCATGGTACCCGTGACATGATGATATTCGTCGATCTTTTCCTGCAGCTCTTTGCGAAATCGCAAGTGGTCGCGAATACGCGGCGCGAATGCATCGATAAGCCCTGCGAGTCCGTTCCAAAATTGGCCAGCGGCGATCTCCGTTCCGGGCAAGACTTCATCGCGTATGAAGTCGTGCAGAACGGCCGCAACGCTGATTTCGCCAATTTTCTCGTAAGCCATCATGTTCATGCCACCCAGTTCTGGCCTTGTTGGGATGAATCATACCAGCACGGCTATGCCTATGGCGCCACAGAATCACCGCCACCTGGGCGACCGGCAAGCGCTTGTCGAAGTGTGCCAAGGTGCGCAACGCAACGGTCGCAGCCCACAATCGGCTCCGCTTGGAAGTGGCCCTTTGCCCTCGCTCTTTTTCAGACGCGGCGAACACGCCAGCACACATCCAGCCGGAGCAGCATTTCACGGCTGCTGCCTACGCAGTACTTAAAACTTGCGCCAAAAGATTAGCATAAATGACATTGGCACATGAGCTGCCACGCCAATGGTTCCAATTGTCCCTATGAGGCTTCCGCCAACCGGTCAAGGCAGCTCAGAGGCGTTCGCGAATCTTGCGGATGACCGCTTTTGTCAAGATCGAGGGTATTCGCACGAGCACTTCCGCCGCTTCCCGCCCCGTATGAGGTTTGGTTGCCAAACGATCAATCATCACCGGATCGACACGATTGAGTTCATAGGGGCCTGCGACCGGAGCGCAGCCTGGAGGACATTTGCCGGGGAGGCAAAATACCAGAATGTTTTGGCGGTACCACCATTCGACCCGGCGGTCCCCAAAGATCGCCGGACGGATGCAATCCAAAGCGATGTAGCCGTGCTCTGCGAATAATTTGGCCCAGTAGGATTGCCACTGCTCGTTCACATGCTCCGTCCCGCCTTGGAGGGGTATGGCGGCGGAGAAAAGAACTACGGGAGCCGCCTTGACCAGAGCGGCGACGAAGGATTTTGCCCGGTCCTCCGGCAAGTGCTCCGCCACTTCCAGCGAGCAAGCAAGATCAAAGCCGCGGCCAAGGTCGCTCACGTTTCGAAGGTCGATCGGCCGGAAACGATCGGCCGGAATTTTCAACAAATGCCGCGCAACATAATCGCCGTCCACGCCAAGATAGTCGGCTACGCCGTTCCGTTCGAATTCCTTGAGCCAGCCGCCAACACCGCAGCCGAAATCCACGACCGAATGGCATGGGAACAGTGACAGAACAATCGGAACGACGATTTGCGCCGAGCTAACCGATCCATCCTGTTGGCCCTGATAGAAGGACTCATCGTAAGGTATCTGGGTGCCGGTGTCTCGTGGCATCAAACTCATGGTAAGCCTTTCCCATCGTCATTGATTTAAGGAACGGTCAAATGTTCTGAAGGCAGTTTACCAGTTCCCAACCTTCATTCCAAGACAACACAGGGGTAAGGTTAAAGGAAGCAAGAACGCCAAACAAAAGGCTCTTGCCAAGACTTGGATCGAAAGCGTCGAGCCAGCTCCGCTTCGATGCGGCATGCTCCAACTCTTCGATTTTGAGCTACGTCCTTATCAAATATGTGATTCCACGTGAAGGGCACTTGCTCTCGACCATGATCGCTTCAAGAGGAATCGCGCATGGTCCCTATGTCTTTGTTTTGCTGCATAATCTTATCNNACCAAAGCGCGACGCAAACCGCTCAAGCTCCGGCAGCTGCGCCAATTCCACCATTTCCCGCACGGGCAGGCTTTTATAATCCGCGTGAGTACCAAGAAAAGCAGCGATCCTGTCTTCGTTTTCCTCGCGCAGAAGAGAACATGTTACGTAGACAATGCGCCCGCGTGGCTTTACGAATCGGGCGGCCTCTTCCAGCGTCTGGCCCTGCTCGGCAATCCGGATCGCCAGCGCGCCGGGCCGCATCCGCCATTTCGCATCCGGATTGCGCCGCCAAGTGCCCGTGCCGCTACATGGCGCATCGACAAAAACGAGATCACAGCGCCCTTCAAGAGCGGCAAGCACATTGCTGTCCCCGCGCGGCGCATGCAGTTGAACGTTGCGGACCCCGGCGCGCTCGAGTCTCGCGAAGCTCCGCATGAGCCTTGCCCCATCACGGTCGCTCGCATGGATCTGGCCCTTGTTCTGCATCGATGCGGCGAGCGCCAAGGTTTTGCCGCCCGCGCCCGCACAAAGATCGAGCACTTGCTCGCCGGGCCTTGCCAAGGCAAGGGTGGCGGCAAGCTGCGAGCCTTCATCCTGAATTTCGACAAGGCCCTTGATATAGGCGGGCTCGGCCGCAAGCGCGGGGCCGCGCCCGTCGGGTGTCAAAGGCAAACGTAAGCCGACAGAGGAATAAGGCGTTGGCGCAGCGTGCAGATGTGCGAGACCAGCAAGCACCTTCTCGCGCGTCGCCTTGAGTGTATTCACGCGCAGATCGACCGGCGCGCGCGCGGCAAGCGCGCTCATCTCGGCGACGGTGCTTTCCCCGAAGACGGCGGCAAGGGAAGGCTCCAGCCATTGCGGAAAATCACCTGCGACAAAGCTAGGCGCGCCGCTCAAATCGCCCTTCGCGAAACGTTCAGCCTCTCTCTCGTCGAGCGGAGGCGGCGCATGTGCCTCGCCTGTGCAGAGAGAAGCGAGCGCGCCGACGTCCATGCCACGGGCTCGATTTAGAGCGCCGAGAACGATCGCGCGGGGCGCCTCATCGCCCATGAGGAACGCGCTAGAGGCCCGGTTGCGCTCCGCATCGAAGACAAGCGACGCGATCGCCGCGCGATCCTTGGAGCCCGCGAAACGATGCGACAAACCCCAATCCTTCAGCGCATCGGCGGCAGGTCTTTTGCGCGTTTCGATGTCGTCGAAAACTTCAATTGCCGCCGAAATGCGAGCCCCAGGCGTCATAGAAAACCAGCTCTCATAATGCGCCCAACGAGGGGCCTGCGAAAATTTGGATCGCGAAGATCACCCACATAAGAAACAAGATAATGGTTCCAACAATAAAGAACTGGCCGCGCAGCGGCACATAGTTCGAGGTCGTGAAGACATAGGCATGCGCAAGGCGGGTTGCGACGAAAAGCCATTCCATCACGACAAACAGGAGATCGGCCTTTTTGGCCGTGATCGCCAGCACGACAAGGACATAGAACAAAACTGGTATTTCGAACTGATTCTCGAAACAATTGCCGATTTGCTGGACGCGGCCCGGCCATGGGGTTTGGCGCAGAGCGATGTCCTGCCATTTGATTTCACGGCGCTTGAAAAGGACCGTGCGTTCCTTCGCCATCCAGAGGATGAGGAAACACGTCAGTCCGATCTGAACTAAAAGCGGCAGAAGGATCGATTGAAGTGTCATGCGGCGTGGTCCTGAAGAATGGTCTTAGCGATCGATGGGTTCACTCGCCGGTCGGATAATTCGGGCTCTCGCGGGTAATCGCGACATCGTGAACATGGCTTTCGCGCAGACCTGCCGCCGAAATTCGAACAAACCGCGCGCGCACCTGAAATTCCGCTATGTCGGGAGCCCCGACATAACCCATGGCGGCGCGCAATCCGCCAACCAATTGGTGCAGGATCACCGAGGCCGGACCGCGATAGGGCACCTGTCCCTCGATACCCTCGGGCACGAGCTTCAATTGGTCGGTGATGTCCTGCTGGAAATAGCGGTCCGCCGAACCACGCGCCATCGCGCCGACCGACCCCATGCCACGATAGGTTTTGAACGACCGGCCCTGATAAAGATAAACTTCGCCCGGGCTCTCATCGGTTCCAGCCAGAAGCGAACCGATCATCACACAATCGGCGCCAGCCGCGATCGCCTTGGCAACATCGCCGGAATATTTGATGCCGCCATCCGCGATAATCGGGACATTTGCGGCCCGCGCGGCTTCGGCGCAATCCATGATCGCGGTGAGCTGCGGCACGCCGACCCCAGCGACGATCCGCGTGGTGCAGATGGAGCCAGGGCCAATGCCGACCTTGATCGCGTCGGCACCGGCATCGATCAGCGCCTTCGTTCCGTCGGCGGTCGCCACATTGCCGGCGACAAGTCCCACTTTGTTAGAGGCAAGCTTCAAGCGCGAGACCTGATTGAGCACGGCCTGGGAATGACCGTGCGCGGTGTCGATCACGATGCAATCGGCGCCAGCATCGATCAGCATGAGCGCGCGCTCGTAACCCAGGTCGCCCACCGTAGAGGCGGCGGCGACCCTGAGTCTTCCCTCGGCGTCCTTGCATGCGGCCGGGTGCAAGGTCGCCTTTTCCATATCCTTGACGGTCACCAGACCGACACAGCGGAAATCATCGTCGACGACAATCAACTTTTCAAGGCGATGCTGATGCAGAAGGCGGCGCGCCTCGTCCTCGCTTACGCCTTCCCGGACGGTAATCAGATTTTTGGTCATCAATTCGCTGACCGGCTGCAAGGGATTGGCGGCGAAGCGGACATCGCGGTTGGTCAATATGCCGCATAGCCTCGCCGGCTTGCCGCCCGGTCCGCGCTCGACCACGGGAATCCCCGAGATCCCATGCCGGCGCATCAGGGCGAGGGCTTCGGCGAGCGTTTCATCCGGAAAAATCGTGATCGGATCGACGACCATGCCGCTTTCGTAGCGCTTGACCTTGCGAACCTCCTCGGCCTGTTCGGCGGGCGTGAAATTGCGATGAATGACGCCAATTCCCCCGGCCTCGGCAAGCGCGATGGCAAGCTTCGCCTCGGTGACCGTATCCATGGCCGAAGACACAATCGGAACGTTCAAACTGAGCGAGGACGTGAGTTTCGTTTTCAGGTCGGCCCCGCTGGGCAGGACTGCCGAATGGCCCGGCAGAAGGAGCACATCATCGAAAGTCAGCGCTTCGTTCAACGGGGATCGCGTGATCAGGGTCAAGGCCAACTCCGTAATTTGCCTCCCGGCGAGAGAATGCGCCTCCCGGCGCCGCGAGAGTTCGTGCGGGAAGCAATTTTGTAAAAATCGCGCCGGTCTAGAGTTGCCCGCGGCTCATAGCACGCTTGGCGCGGAGCGCAAAGACAGCCTGGCCGTATCTTTGCGCCACGCCCTGAAACGCTCCCCTGCCCCGCTTTACGGCAGGGAATCTGCCGCCGAACAGCTGGTGCGCCTCGGCCTTGGCGGGAGGCGGCGAACATCGCGTGCGCCTGATGTGCCTCTGAAAATTTGCTCTGAGAGCTGCCGGATTGAATTGGCAAGGAGTTTACCCCTATTACGTCTATATCCCCTTCCGCTCTGAAAATCGTTTTGGGAGCCGCGCTGTTGCCTTCCTACCTCATCTCGGCGCTGACCGTTGCTTGCGCCTTGTTCATGGAAAATCTCGACTCGACCGTCATCGCGACATCGCTGCCCGCCATTGCCAAGGATCTGCATGAAGACCCGATTTCCCTAAAGCTGGCTCTCACCTCCTACCTCGTTTCGCTCGCGATTTTCATTCCTGCGAGCGGCTGGGCGGCCGACCGTTTCGGTGCCCGCAAAATCTTCCGGATGGCCATTCTTGTCTTCACCTTGGGCTCGATTTTATGCGGCATGGCGGCAACCTTGCCGGGATTTGTCGGCGCCCGAGTCATCCAAGGTCTCGGCGGCGCTATGATGGTTCCGGTCGGGCGGCTTTTGCTGTTGCGTTCCGTCGAACGCTCCGAACTCGTGAACGCTCTATCCTATCTGACGGTCCCTGCGCTTCTTGGGCCGATCATGGGGCCCCTCCTTGGCGGCTTTATCACCACCTATTTTCACTGGCGCTGGATTTTCTGGATCAATGTACCGATCTGCGTCATCGGCCTGGTTCTCGCGACCGTCTTCGTCAAAGATGTCGCGGGCGAAGCCACTTGGCCGCTCGACGTGAGAGGCTTCCTTCTCTGCGGGCTTGGGCTTGCCAGTCTCTTGTTCGGGCTGGGCGGCGCCGGGCGCGGCCTCATGCCTTGGGAAGCCGCGGTTTTTCTGGGCGGCTTGGGCGTTCTCGCCTTGGCCGCCTATGTTGTGCACGCGCGCCGAACCGCGTTTCCGCTGCTCGATCTCAAGCTTCTCTCGATCAAAACTTTTCGCGCTAGCGTCGTTGGCGGCTCATTATTCCGGATCGGGATCGGATCGATTCCCTTTTTGCTGCCGCTGATGTTGCAAGCCGGATTCGGGATGAGCGCCTTTCAATCCGGCTCGGTCACTTTCATTGCCTCGGTGGGGGCCATGGCGATGAAAGCCACGGCGGCGCCGATCCTGCGTTTCTTCGGCTTTCGCCGGGTGCTCGTCTATGACGCGATCTTGAGCGCCGCGTTCCTTGCCTGCTACGGCCTCTTTACGCCCGCGACGCCGATCCTTTTGATGATGAGCCTGCTTCTCATTGGCGGCTTTGTGCGTTCGCTCGAATTTACCAGCCTCAATGCGATCGTCTTTGCCGAAATCGAACCGGAGAGAATGAGCCAGGCCGTCAGCTTTTCGTCCGCCGCCCAGCAATTGTCCTTGAGTGTTGGCATTGCGGCGGGCGCCGGCGCGTTGCAGGGCTTTGCTGCTCTGAACCCTGGCACGGACGTGTTCGCGCTCGAAAATTTCAAATGGGCCTTTGTGACGATGGCGCTTGTCTCCTTGAGCGCCGCCGCCGCATTCATACGCCTGCCGCCGGATGCCGGCTCGGGGCTCATTGCGAGCCGGGCGGAGCCATCCGAGGTCATCGCGCCAGCGGGGCAATAAGCTTACTCCGGTTTCCGCTTGCCTCGAAATCCCGTCGCCAGCACGTAAAGCTCGGCCGAACCGGCACGGCTGGCTTGCGGCTTCACATGGCGCACGGTGGCAAACTCACGTTTCAGCCGGGCGAGCAGCTCATGCTCGGTGCCGCCCTGGATGACCTTGGCGAGAAAGGCGCCGCCCTCGGCCAGAACCTCGCAGGCGAAATCGGCCGCGAGTTCGACAAGGCCGATGATGCGCAGCTGATCGGTTTTCTTATGCCCGGTCGCATTCGCGGCCATGTCGGAAAGGACGACATCGGCCTTGCCTCCGAGCCACTCCATAAGCTGCTCCGGTGCATCCTCGGAGAGAAAATCCATGACCTTGAACTCGACGCCCGGCAGCGGCTCCATGTCGAGAAGATCGAT
>PLUZ01000548.1 GCA_003162995.1 Methylocapsa sp.
CTTTTCGGACCGACTCTTAGGGAATGCTGCCATTCCGCAGCCCTGTGAAAGCGAACTTTTAGTCGATTGTACATTCGCCTTAGCCTTGCGATCCCGGCGCGATGAACGGATCATTGCTTCTGAATTGTCAGCGGCGGTGGAAAAGGAGCACAGCCGTTGCCGCGAGTACGATTATCGATGGCCCCGCAGCCGCAATGAACGAATAGGCCGCTTCCATTACGATCGCCATCGTAAGCGCATAGCAGACTAATGAGCGAAGATCTGAGCAAACTTGCTCATGCAACAACTTTAGGCGTGAGCCGCCCAGCGTTAGCGCTCTGCCCGCAGCGGCGTCGCCGAAATGATTGCTGCGGCGATGGTTACTGCCCTTATTAGGGTTTACCCTCTTCTATGAGGTTCAACAGCCGATCGAGCCAGTTGTTTGGGGTATAGCAGTACGGATTGCGTTCGACCGTCGTATTAACTTGACATCTCTTGTCTATCAGGTTCCAGTCATATCCGTTTGCCTTCATACAGGACAGTATATAATCGCCAATGTAAGCACCAGTTGCGAGATGTTCTCGCGGGTAATTTTGCAAAGCGTCGAATTCGCGGGATGCAACCAGTTGTTCCTGGTCCGCAAAACATCCGGACAGAGAGAGCGCAATTAGAATGATAAATGCGCGATTCATTTGGTTCTTTTTTCGCCGCGACAGCGGCCCTCACGGCTTCCAGCGGTGACGCCAATGGCGGCTAATAAGGACGGCAAAGAACCACCGATACCCTCTGCTGGCGCCAAGCATAGGCACTGCTTGGCTTAGGGTGACGGATAATGTCGAGGACATGTACGACACGTTCCTTTACCCTCTCATTCTCGAAAATTCGTAAACGAGTACGAACTGCGTGAGCCTCAAATTAGGATACTATCGCGCCATGGTCGCGTTTGGTGCGTATAGATCCGGATAATGACGTCGCCGATCGCGGCACGGGCGAGCGCTTGCACGACGGGCCAGTGAGTGAGGACATGTGCGGCTTGGTCGATTTCGTGTTCGAGGCGGTCGATCAACTCGACGACAACATGTTCAAGATTCTCTGCCGGCGGATAGTGAATGACCCGCGCGGGATCGGCCGAGCATGGCGCGATCGAGGCGGGGAAGAGAGCCGCTGCAATGGATGCGCGAACCCGGTTCAACAAAGCCGCACCCGGCAAGTCGCCATGATGGAGTTTCATGCCAATGGGGCCCATCGCCAGGCGGCCTAACCATCATTGGCGTGCTGGGCAGCCCGTGAGCCGCCGCGCGCGCCAGTTACGGCTCTTGCGCTATCAATGAATAAGCCCGAGGCCCAAGATACCCGAGACAATCAAAAAGATTGCGACGATGTAATTCAACAGCTGCGGCATGATCAAGATGAGGATGCCCGCGATCAAAGAGACAATCGGTTGAAGGTGAGCGACGCCTATGGAGCTGATACTCATTTTCTTATTCCCAGTGTTAGGGCTCGGTTCAAACGCGAGATAAGGCCGCGCAGCGGAAATAGGTCTGCAGCAACTTTTGTAAGCTGTTTCCCGGATGTTGCCCAGAGCGATTTCAAATGACGGAAAACCAAAGAGGACGCATTCTCATGCGTCCCCTGGCATCGCTGCGCGTCAAGAGTCTGGCCGTAGGTGCTGAGAAACTTTCATTTTCAACCTCCCCCCATAAAAGTTTGACCAGCAATCTTGAACGCTAAGAAATTTCGGGTTGGCTACGGCCTTACCTGCGGCGTCATTTTAGTGTTTCATAGCGTTGGGATCAAAATAGCAGACTTAGGTTCTCGGCACTGCGCTAACCTCCCCGGGATAACCAACATAATGTAGCCGTGCGTGAGAGTGCTGCGAACTTCTGTGTCACAAGGCCCCGCACAAATGAGACTCTCCCAACTTGACGATAGCAAATATGTATCCCGAAAATCCAGGTCTCCTCCAATCGTTTTATGGAAGAGGAAACGTTTCGATAGCTTGGAATCGTCACTTAGTCATGCAAGACTGGCAACTTAATAACGACGTATGAAACGCATTTCTGAAATTGCAGGATATGAACCGATGGGCCATTCCGTGCCCGACACCCCGCAGACTGATCCGGCTCCCTTCCTCGAACGATCGAGTCTGGTTGCAATGGGCCTATCTGCGCTCGGAATCGTCTTTGGTGATATTGGGACGAGCCCCCTTTATACGCTCAAGACCGTTCTCAACCTAACCGGCGGTGCTCCGACGCCTGACATCATCCTTGGCGTCCTATCGCTGATCATTTGGACGCTAATCATTGTCACGTCCGTGAAATATGTGACCGTTGCCATGAGCATCGACAACGACGGTGAGGGTGGCATTCTCGCCCTCATGGCGCTTCTCGGCATCAAGAAACATCAGAGGCCTGCGATCGTCGCAGTCGGTCTGTTCGGTGCCGCGCTGATTTACGGCGATGGCGCGATCACCCCCGCCATCTCGGTCCTCTCCGCTCTCGAAGGCCTCAATATCGCAGTGCCGGCCCTGAAAACCTTTATCTTGCCTGCCGCGGTGGCGATCCTCGTCGCGCTTTTCGCGATACAGCCCCTCGGCACGTCGCGGATTGGCAAGGCCTTCGGCCCGATCATGGGTCTTTGGTTTCTGTCTATTGCGGCGCTCGGCCTATGGGGGATCATGCAACATCCGGCGGTGCTCACCGCCCTAAATCCCCTCTATGGGCTCCGCTACCTGCTGTCGAACGGTTATGCGAGCTTCGTTGTTTTAGGCGGGGTCTTCCTCTGCGTGACCGGAGCCGAGGCGCTCTATGCCGACATGGGGCATTTCGGCCCCCGGCCGATTCGGCTCGCCTGGTCGGTCGTGGTCTTCCCGAGCCTGATCCTGAATTATGCTGGTCAGAGCGCTATTGTCCTTGATGGCGCCTCGACCGCCGACAACATTTTTTACCGGCTATGTCCCGAGGCGTTGCTCATCCCCTTCATCGTTCTGGCAACGCTTGCAACGATCATTGCCAGCCAGTCGATCATCACCGGAGCGTTCTCGATGACCCGGCAGGCGATCCAGCTCGGCTGGCTGCCACGTCTGCAAATCACCCAGACGTCCGAGAAAGGCTACGGCCAGATATATGTCGGCGTCATAAATTGGCTGCTCATGATTGTCACGGTCTGTCTGACGTTGTTCTTCGGCAAGTCGGACAATCTGGCTGCCGCCTACGGTATCGCTGTTTCCGCGACCATGCTGATGACGTCGGCACTCTTGCTCATCGCAATGCGTGAAGTTTGGGGATGGGGCCTTGTCGTAAGTGGCTCGATCGCCGGCGCCTTCCTCTGTGTCGATGCCAGCTTCTTCCTCGCGAATCTCGTGAAGGTCGCCGACGGCGGCTATGTTCCGTTGCTTCTGGCCAGCATTGTCTATGGCGTCATGTTGATTTGGCATCGTGGGTCGACAACGGTCGCCCAGGTTCTTAGCGAGCGGGCTATTCCGGTTAACGAGTTCATGAACTCGGTCGAACTCCGCGAGATTCCGCGGGTTCCCGGAACAGCGGTTTTCCTCACCAGGACCTTGAGTGACACGCCGCCGGTTGTGGTCTGGCACGTTAAGCACAACAAGTCATTGCACAATCATCTGTTCGTTCTCAGGGTTGTGATCGAGTCCATCCCGTGGATCAAAACGTCCGAGCGCTTGGCGACGATCGAGGTTGCGCCGAATTTCTGGCGCGTGACGGCCCGCTATGGATTCATGGAACGGCCGGACATTCCTGCGCTTTTGAGACAGGCGCGTGAGCAAGGCTGCAGCCTCGATCCCGACGACGTCACCTATTACGTCGCCCGCGAAACGATCATTCACCGGGCCGACGGGAAGGGATTGGCTAAGTGGGAGGAGACGCTTTTCGCCGCGATGGAGCGAAACGCCGTGCATGTCAGCGATTTCTTCAGCCTTCCACGCGACAGCGTCGTCGAAATAGGCCGGCAGGTCGCGATCTGATCTTCTCAGCGCGCGCTACAGCGCCGGGGGCTGCGAATTCGCACGCAATACGGAGGCATTTTAACGACCTTTCGGACAATTGGCACACCGGTCCTGCCAGGAATGCGACCGCCGCGCGGGCAGTGAGGGTTCCTAACGCCGCGGCATCGCCCGAGCCGATAGGACTCTCGAACAGGAGACGTCCCATTGGACATGTCATGGGAACCGGTTCGGCTGCAAAGTTCGCGGCGATTGCGAGTTGGCTTCCATCACCCATCCGCCAAACAGCTGCTTCCGACCGCAGACCCAGCGCGCGGGAATCACAGATGCTCGCGGCCACGAGACGCGGAACGATTTCACGGCGCCTCAGCAAGAAAAGCTCTTGGTAGACCGCAAAACGGTGGGCACCAAACTCTGTATCTGGCAGCGCCTTGGATGCCTCGCCCGCCGCGATCGAGTTCGGATCTGGAACGTTCCACGTAGTACCACTTCCAGCTAAGGCCTCATTGTTATGAGACCGATCGCGGTAGGGA
>PLUZ01000228.1 GCA_003162995.1 Methylocapsa sp.
CTAAAGGAAAGGACCCGCGAGCACGTGCCGCTCCATTGGGCCACGACCCAGAACAATCTCGGCAATACGCTCCAGATACTCGGCGAGCGCGAAAGCGGGACGGGAACGCTCACGAAGGCGGTCGACGCCTATCGCGAGGCGCTAACTGTGTTCGACCAAGAGCGATCGCCCAACTACTGGCAGGTGACACACCGAAATCTCGACAAGGTCCTGGCCCTGATTGCCGAGCGGCAGGAGCAATCGGGCGCGTCATCTGGCAAGTGACGCCCCCGCCCGGTCGCGAAATAATGTCACGCCGCAAGGACCTCAGCGCGGCACGCGCAAGCGCGCGGGCTTTCTATCACTTTGTTTTGCCGCCTGCTCTTATCCAAAAACCCTGCAACTTTTTGGGATCATTCTATGTTGATCGCCGGGGCCAGGATCGCTATGACAGCGTTCCCATAGATTGGACCGTTCCATGCCGCGCAAGAGCACCAGCAAATCCTTGAGCATTTTTCGCCCCAAACCGAAGACAAGCGCGAAGCCCAAGCCCGCGGCCGATCTCGGCACGCTTCCGGAGTGGAACCTCGAAGACCTTTACCCTTCCATGGATTCGAAGGCCTTTAAGAGCGACCTCGCCAAGGCCGAGTCCGAAAGCAAAAGTTTCAATGCCGCCTATCGCGGCAAGCTCGAAGCGCTCGCCAAGAAAAATTCCGGCAGCGGGCTTCTCGAAGCACTCCAGCGTTACGAGGCGCTGGAAGAGCTGCTTGGGCGCATCATGTCCTATGCCGGGCTCGTCTATTCCGGCGATACGACCGATCCGGCGCGGATGAAATTCTATGGCGACACGCAGGAAAAAATCACCGCCGCGTCGTCTGATCTTCTGTTCTTCGAACTCGAACTGAACCGGCTCGACGACGCTCTCGCAGCCAAACTGGCGGCAGGCGCGCTCAAGCATTACCGGCCCTGGCTCGAAGACATCCGCAAGGGCAAGCCCTATCAGCTCGACGACAAGCTCGAACAATTGTTCCATGAAAAATCGATCACCGGTTTCGGCGCCTGGAACCGGCTTTTCGACGAGACGATCGCGAGCTTGCGCTTCACTGTCGATGGCGAGACTCTCGCGATCGAGCCCGTGCTCAATCTGATGCAGGACCCGCATGAAAAGACGCGCGAAAAGGCGGCCATCGCCTTCGGCGCGGGCTTGAAGGAAAATCTGCGGACCTTTAGCCTTGTCGCCAACACTTTGGCGAAGGACAAGGAAATTTCCGACCGCTGGCGCGGGTTTAGAGACGTCGCGGACGCCCGCCATCTCGCCAACCGCGTCGAGCGCGAGGTGGTCGATGCGCTGGTCGCCGCCGTGCGGGCCGCCTATCCGCGCCTCTCGCACCGCTATTACAAGCTCAAGGCCAAATGGTTCGGCAAGACGGCGCTGAAACATTGGGACCGCAATGCGCCGCTGCCGCATGTGCCGCCGAAGGTCTACCTTTGGGACGACGCGCGCGACACCGTGCTTGACGCCTACGACGCTTTCTCGCCGAAAATGGCGGGGATCGCCAAGCGCTTCTTCGACGAGCGCTGGATCGATGCGCCGGTGCGGCCTGGCAAGCAGCCGGGCGCCTTCGCGCATCCGACGGTGCCCTCCGCGCATCCTTATGTGCTGTTGAATTACCAGGGCAAGCCGCGCGACGTGATGACGCTCGCGCATGAACTCGGGCATGGCGTGCATCAGGTTTTGGCTGGCCCGAATGGCGCGCTGATGGCGCCGACGCCGCTGACCTTGGCCGAAACCGCTTCGGTCTTCGGCGAAATGCTGACCTTCCGCGCCCTGCTTCTGAACACGACGAATGCGGCGCAGCGCCGTGCCATGCTCGCCGCCAAGGTCGAGGACATGCTGAATACGGTGGTGCGGCAGATCGCTTTCTATTCGTTCGAGCGCAAGCTGCATCTCGAACGGCGCAACGGCGAGCTGACGGCGGACCAGATCTGCGCCCTATGGATCAACGAGCAGGAAGAAAGCCTNNTTGCTCGCACCGTTCGGGCTCGATGCGCGCGATCCCGCCTTCTGGCAGATCGGGCTCAAAATGATCGAGGGAATGATCATCGACCTCGAAGGTTTGGAGGGGCATGCCTAAATTCAGATCAGACGAGGTGAGCCGGTGACCACTCCAACGCTCAGATTGACGCTTGGCACGGTTGCGGCAACCGCTGCCTATCTTGGACTGGCTGTTTTGGGCTGGGGCGGGTTCGCCGCCTTCTTCTCTCATCCGGCGCTCACCGGCGTTGCGATCGTGACGTTTGTGCTGGCCGGCGCCGCGCTCTTCAGCAGCGTCAATCTAAGCCCTGGCGTGCGCGAGGATCGCGGCAATCGCTGGATCTTCGCGCCTTTGGCGGTAATTGGCGTGCTTAGCGCTTATTTGCCGGCCTATACCGACCGGCTGGATGTTTGGACCATCGACGGCGATGCCACCCGCTGGCTTGGGCTTGCTCTTTTCACTGTTGGCGGCGTCTTGCGCATCTGGCCGGTCTTTGTGCTCGGCCGCCGGTTCAGCGGGCTGGTGGCAATCCAGCCGGGCCACACACTGGTGACAAGCGGTATTTACGGCATCATCCGCCATCCGAGCTATCTCGGATTGCTGGTTGGCGCGCTCGGATGGAGCCTCGCATTCCGCTCAGTGGTTGGTGTGCTTCTTATGGTGCTGACGGTTCCGGTGATCCTCTCCCGCATCCGCGCTGAAGAAGCGTTGCTGCACACGCAGTTCGGCGCGGAGTATGATGCCTTCCGCGCCTGTACCTCGCGGCTCATTCCGGGGATCTATTAAGGCGGGCCGGCTACCGCACGAAGCCCAAGATGTCCTTCACCATGGCCATGTTTTTCACGGCCAGCGCGCGCGCGCGGGCAGCACCATCGATCAGAACACTGTCGATATAGGCAGGGTCGGCCTTGAGACGTTGCATTTCGGCGCCGATGGGACCTAGTTTTGTCACAGCAAGATCGACAAGCGCCGCTTTGAAGGCCGAGAAATTGCCGCCGCCAAAGGCCCGCAGCACATCTTGCTTTGTCTCATTGTTGAGCGCGGCGAAAATGCCGGCGAGGTTGTCGGCTTCGGGCCTGTTCTTCAGGCCTTCGACTTCCGAGGGAAGCGCTTCCGGATCGGTCTTCGCCTTGCGGACTTTTTGCGCGATCGTGTCAGCGTCGTCGGAGAGATTGATCCGTGAATAATCGGACGGGTCGGACTTCGACATTTTTTTGGAGCCGTCGCGGAGACTCATGACGCGGGTGGCGGGCCCCTGAATGAGCGGCTCCGGCAAAGGGAAGAAGGCGTCGCCGAGACCGAGCGACGCGATCGAGGCGGAAAAGTCGAGATTGAATTTTTGGGCGATGTCGCGGGCGAGTTCGAGATGCTGCTTTTGGTCCTCGCCAACCGGAACATGCGTCGCGCGATAGACAAGAATGTCGGCCGCCATCAGACAGGGATAGGCATAAAGCCCGATGGACGCGTTCTCGCGGTCCTTGCCGGCCTTTTCCTTGAATTGAGTCATGCGGTTGAGCCAGCCGATGCGCGCCACGCAATTGAACACCCAGGCGAGCTCGGCATGCTCGGCAACCTGGCTCTGGTTGAACACGATATGTGTTTTGGGATCGATGCCGCAAGCGATGAAGGCGGCCGTGACTTCCCTGATGTTTGCTTTTAATTCTTCCGGCTTTTGCGGCAGCGTAATCGCGTGCAGATCGACGACGCAATAGATGCAATCATGGGTCTTTTGCAGCTCGACGAATTTGGTGATCGCGCCAAGATAATTTCCAAGATGTAGATTGCCCGTCGGCTGCACGCCGGAGAAAACCCGTTCAACGAATTTTGCCATGTAAGAGGGACTCCCGGCGCTCAAAAAATCATTGTCGCGCTAAACAAACCGTTGCGCGCAATAGATGCGCGGCACATGATCTTATGCCAAGAGCGCTTCCTGATCAGATGAAATCATCTGATCGAAAAGGAAGCGCTCAGATTCGAAAAGTTGGAGCATGTTCTGATCGAAAAAGTCGAGCAACTTTTTCGGAACATGCTCCAGTGTTGCTAAGACCCTCATAGCATGAACGTCAAAGAATGAACCGGCTCAAATCGGCGTTTTTGGCGAGATCGCCGATATTCTTCTCGACGAAATGCCCGTCGATTTCGATCCGCTCGCCAAAACGGTCGGATGCGGTAAAGCTTACATCATCCAGCACGCGTTCCATCACCGTCTGCAACCGCCGCGCGCCAATATTCTCGACCGAGGAATTGACCTGCACCGCGATCCGCGCCACCGCATTGATCGCGTCCGGCGTAAAGACAAGATCGACTCCTTCGGTACGCAGAAGCGCTTCATATTGCTTGATGAGGCAGGCCTCGGTTTCGGTGAGGATGCGGCGGAAATCATCCTCGTTCAAGGGCGAGAGTTCGACGCGGATCGGCAGCCGCCCCTGCAATTCAGGCAAGAGGTCGGAGGGTTTCGATGCATGGAAGGCGCCCGACGCGATAAATAAAATGTGATCGGTTTTCACCGCGCCATGCTTGGTCGCGACCGTGGTGCCCTCGATCAAGGGCAGAAGGTCGCGTTGCACGCCCTCGCGCGAGACATCGCCGCCNNAGCGCTTCCTGAATGATCTGATCCTGATCGATCATCTTGTCGCTTTCCTCGACGATCAACGGGGCATAAGCGTCCTTGACCGTGGTGCGGCGCGGTTTCGCGCGATTGCCGAGGGATTTGCCGAAAATATCGCCAATGGAAATCGCGCCGATCGACGAGCCCGGCATGTTGGGCAATTCGAACATCGGCATCGAGGACGTCGCCTGGGTGATCTCGATCTCGATCTCCTTGTCGTCGAGTTCGCCGCCGCGCAGCTTCTTGCGAAAACTATCGCGTGTGGAGGCCGACGCCGTGGTGCCGACGAGGGCATCCAAGACACGCTCTTCCGCCGCGAGATGCGCGCGGGCTTCTACCGCCTTGCGTTTCACGTCCTTGGCCATGCTGATCGCGATCTCGACGAGATCACGGACGATCTGCTCGACATCGCGGCCGACATAGCCGACCTCGGTAAATTTCGTCGCCTCGACTTTAAGAAAAGGCGCGCCGGCGAGCTTGGCAAGGCGGCGCGAGATCTCGGTCTTGCCGCAACCGGTTGGTCCGATCATCAAAATGTTTTTCGGCATCACCTCTTCGCGCATCGAACCTTCGAGGCGCAGGCGGCGCCAGCGGTTGCGCAGCGCAATCGCCACGGCGCGCTTGGCATCTTTTTGCCCGACGATGAAACGGTCAAGCTCGGAAACGATCTCACGCGGAGAAAAATCGGTCATGGCGGAAAGCTTTCCTATTGCCGCGTGGTCACTTCGAGGCGATCGATTCAAGCACGAAATTATTGTTTGTATAGACGCAAATGCCGGCGGCGATTTCGAGCGCGCGGCGAGCGATCGCCTCGGCGTCGAGATCGGTTGCAAGCAGCGCGCGGCCAGCGGCCAGCGCATAATTGCCGCCAGATCCGATCCCCATGACGCTGCCCTCGCCGGCGGATTCGGGTTCGAGCACATCGCCGGTGCCGGTCAGCACAAGCGCCGCCTCGGCGTCGGCGACAAGCATCATCGCCTCAAGCCTGCGCAAATAGCGATCGGTGCGCCAATCCTTGGCAAGCTCCACGCAGGCGCGCATCAGCTGGCCCGGATATTGTTCCAGCTTCGACTCAAGGCGCTCGAAGAGTGTGAAGGCATCGGCGGTGGCACCGGCGAAGCCGCCGATCACCTCGCCCTTGGCGAGCCTGCGCACTTTTTTCGCATTGCCCTTGACGATGGTCTGCCCGATCGAGACCTGGCCGTCGCCGCCGATGACCGTGCGGCCGCCTTTCTTGACCATGATGATGGTGGTCGCGTGCCAGGTGTCTTGCCCGGGCGAATGATTAGCCATGAAAACTCTCAAGTATCGCCCAGCGCCGCGCGGTGCGGGCAAGGGAAGGGATTTGTCCGTTTCCATCTATGGGCTTGAGTGGAGCGGCGCAAGGGCGGCGATGCACGAAGCGATTGTGTAAGAATGGCGGGCGAGCGTGGGCATTGAACAATCATATGTTCGTGTTATGTTCCTATTGGGTTTTACTTTTACACCACAGGCCGAAAAATGGCTAAATCTTCAATTCGGGAATTTAAGCTGGCTGACAGGGATGCGTTGCATCCTCGTCTCAATGAGCGCGGAGCATGCGTTGGCGATGGCGCGGCGCTTTTGACGAAAGATAATTTTGGCGATTTCGCACCCTTGCCTCGCCGTGATCTGGAAACCGTCCTATCAGCTGGCTACAAAATTGCCGTCGATCTCGGCTCGCGGATAGACGGAGTGGCAGCGCTTGCCAAGGCTTTGAACCATGGCGACTATGCACTCGCTTCGATTGTCCTCACTCAATTACAGTTTCCTGCCTTGCCTGACAAAAGCGCGGGCGCTCGGATGAGGAAGGCCGCCGCTATGCTTAAAGACGGCGCCGCTGATGTGGAGGTGTTGAAGCATTTTCTTGCTAAAGGCGAATTGGCGAAGTTCAACCCCCATCATCTCGGTCCTGGAACTGGAGGCGGAGAATTCACCACGGCAGAGACGGACGGGGCGAGTTCCGGGGACACGAAATCGCAGGGCTATGTCACGCAATTGAGCGCGGAAGAAATCCTCAAGCTGGCAGCCGAGAACTCGAAAACGCCGGGCTGGCTTCAGCCCAAGGATGTCAATCCGCGCAATGTGAAACAATGCGTCTCGCTGGTGCGGGCGGGTGATCCCGGAGCTTCAGCATTCGTCGCAATGGAAAGAGGGCGATCCGATCACGCCTGAGAACTCGGGTACAATTCCGCCTGGCACTGCCATCGCCACTTTCACGGATGGCAGCTATGACAACGCTCAGCACGGGAATCATGCGGCTATATTTTTACACTCCGCTTCTGAGAAGGGGCTCCCTGGAATTCTCGTTTTGGACCAATTCGAAGGCCGTCATGGCGACAAAGGCGAAGTGAAGGAGAGGTTTTATTCATTTGAGCCGTCGCACGATTCACATTATCTCGCCGGCGCGTTTTCCGTTATCCAATAAAAAGTTAAAGGGTAAAATCATTATGCGGATCATGACTATTACCGTAGCGATGATAGCCGCCATCGGTCCTTCTCTCGCGGGGAGCAAGACTCCGCTGACCGACCGCTGCCCGAAGACGACGCCCGAGGCGCGCGGTTTGCGCTCCGTGGAATGCCCCGCGTATTGGCCACCTGGCAAGGGCGCAGACTTGAAATCCGCTGAGTTTTGGGACTTGGACTTTACCCCAGGCGCACCGCTTTGCGGGGCTGGCAAAAAGGAAGAGATCGACATCACCGGGCTGATCAGCCCCTCCGATGTTGGATGCACCTATGCCAATGGAGTTAGGCTCCTGATCTCCGTCCCGGGCACGCCGGTCGAGTGCTGGGAGTCTGATCAGAAACGGTTTATGACGGGCCATTTTAACGATGGCCTGGTGTGTTATTTTAGACCGACTGGCGACGAGGGCAAGGATGAGATCAAAATCGTAGAGCTTGAAAAACTCACACGCGCCTCCGATCTTTTCGGCCTTCACCTCGGCATGACCCGCGCCGACGTGGAACAGGCCTTGAACGCACAAGACGCCCGGATCAATGCGTCTGAAGGCCACGAAATCCGTGCCACTTTGACCGATGGGAAGGAAGTCACTGCCGTCTTTGCCACTCGCGACAATAAGATGCGAGCGCTGGATGTAGGGGCAACGGCGGGAACGGAGGATGATCCTTATACCCCTCAAGTTCCGTTTCGGCGTGCCAGAGGCTTACTGGGGGGCTGATAAATCGCCTGCATCGGGTTTCTGGGCCGGCGAGCCGCATATTCGCCTTGAGTTCATCCCCCTTCATGCCACTGCTGACTCCGGTTGGCGGCTCCGCCTGATCGACCTCGATCAGATCGACTGAAGGTTTGCAGAAGGATGAGTCTTCTTCGCGTTTTTTGCTGAATAAATAACTATGCTTTTGTGACTGTCAGGCAGGATAATGTCCATTAAAATTCAGTTCGCAGCATTGTTATTCGTTGCCTTTGCTTTTGGCGAAACCCATGCCAGCCAGGTGGCAACCATGGAAGGCATCGGTCCAGTGAAAATTGGGATGACCGTCAAAGAGGCCGAAGATGCGCTCGGTGCCAAGCTAGATCCCATAAGCCCAGAGTTTTATAAAGGATGCTGGGTGACTTCGAGATCAGACAAAAAGGATCGCGTTATTCAATATAGAGTCGAGAATGAGAATATCGCGGCAATTGATGTCTACCCACGCGCCGCCGAAACCTTTCCCCTCCCTATCCCCGCCATTATGACAGAGAAAGGCATCGGTGTCGGTTCCACGGAAGAAGAGATAAAAAGAGCCTATGGGAAATCCGCGAAAAAGGACCGCGCGCCCTATTTTGACGAAACCGACAAAGATCCCGAATATTGGATTCATGTCGATAATCCGGACAAGAAGCTCGGCATGATCTTCGACGTTCGATATGGCCGGGTGTTGAGTTTTTCAGTAGGAACGCTCG
>PLUZ01000052.1 GCA_003162995.1 Methylocapsa sp.
ATCGAGGAGTTCGCCTATACGATTCCAAAGGGCGTCGACGGTGCGCTCGGCGGCTTTGCGAAGTAATGTCTTGAGCTTTGAGAACATGAGTTCGATGGGGTTCAAATCCGGGCTGTAGGGCGGCAGAAACATCAAGGTCGCGCCGGCAGCCTCGATTGCGGCCTTGATCGCTTCGCCTTTGTGGCTGCTGAGATTATCGAGGACGACGATGTCCCCTGGCCTGAGTTCGAGGACAAGGACCTTAACGACATAGTCAAGGAAACTCGTGCCATCGATCGGCCCATCGATGACGAAGGGAGCGATGATCCCATCGTGCCGCAAACCGGCGATGAAGGTCGTCGTTCGCCAGCGGCCATAGGGGATTTTGGCGCAGACCCTGCGTCCGCGCCGGGCACGCCCGTAGCGGCGGGTCATGTTGGTCTTTGCCCAGGTCTCGTCGATGAAGATGAGACGCGATGGATCAAGCGCCGGTTGCGTCTCGAGCCATGCCGCTCGAGACGCGGCGACATCGGGACGATCCTGCTCGACTGGTGTCAGTGTCTTTTTTTGAGCGTGATCTTGTTGGCTTTCAGGAAACGCCAGATCGAGCCGATCGCTGCGCGCACCCCACGCTCCTCACGCAGCCGGGCCTGCATCGCATGCAAGGTCAGATCGTCCTGCGCCGCTACCAGTGCCAGCAGCCAAGCGGCGTCCTCATCCTTGATCCGCGTGTTGGTCGCGCCGCCCATCGGCTTGGCCGCGGCAGTCCCCGTGTCCAGCCAGCGACGCCGCCAGTTCACTACCGTCGAGACGCTCACCGCAAAACGGGAGGCTGCCGTCCGGCAGCTCGCACCCGCCTCAATGGTTGCGATCACACGCTTCCGCAAATCCTGCGAATAGGCTCCAGCCATCCATGCTGGCCCCCTTCACCAGCACAGAGCATGAATCACAAATCGCTTCCGAAGGGAATCCCAGTTCGATTCAGCTTGGCCAGAAAATGGTCTAATTAATAGATGCACATGACCCGGCACGAACTGGGTAAACGAGTTGACGACGGCAATGATCGGCTTGCCGCAATCGGCGCCCTTCATTCCGGTGGCGCGCCAAAGCCCGCGGGCGCCGGCCATGTTGCGGCCGTGGGTGGTGGTCCGAGAACGGTATGCGGGCATGATCGGGTCCTTGGCTTATGCGCTCTTCATGGGACCTCACGTCGCCTAGTCGAGCTTGGCGCTCGAAGCCTCCCATTCGCGAATTGCATCCGCGAGCCCCTCGCCAACTTTCCTACTGTGGTCGAAGTCGCGAATTGCGATGGCCTCGCCAGCAGACCAGCGAGCATACTCATAGTTATCCAAACGACTCTTTATCCTAGCTATATGAGCTTTGACGCTGTTCGCTTCGGGAGGGCACTTCGAAAAAAACTGCGCTGCCACACCAACACCGTCATCTCTTCTGGCCTGCTGGACCAGCCACGCCGCAAAGCTGCAGTCGCTATAGGGTGTGGGCACCGGGTAAAATATCTGGCTCACCGAGGAAGGCGAGGCGCAGTGCTGCTTCGGTTCCCTCGTCATCGCGACCTCAATAAGGATGCGCAAAGCATCCGCCTCGTCGGTACCGAGACGCTTAGCCTCGAGTAGCAGAAAGGTGTCCTGTGCTATCGTGACCGAATACTTAGGCATGGTTGCTCCCCGCTGTCCATCGCTTCACAGTCTGCGTCCTGCTCGCGGATGGCATCTGCAAGCAGCATGCGCGTTGCGCCGCTGACTGACAGCCCAAGCGCGCCGCTAGCGGACCAGCCATTCAAGCTCCAGTTTCGTGAGAGAAAACAACTTCCGTGTCATACCAAACCTCATGCAGCGTACGGGTGAATTGAGTGCCGAAGTTCTCAGGCTTGATTTCGACCGCCGGCTCATGGTTCAGTTTCGTGAATCGGTGGTCACGTCGGACGCCGAACTGCTGGCCTAGCGCGAACTCGAGGCTGTGGCGGGGCTTGTCACCTTGGCGAGTTGGCTACACTCGGCCAACGTGACAATGCCTTCTGATCTGGTGTTTGATCGCACGCAGACCTCGCGGCTGGAAAACGGGCCCGAAACAAGGTTGCCGTCTTTCTCCATCGCATACCAGCCATCCTTGATACCGCGCGTGTCGGATTGGTGTTCATTGATGTAATGGGGAGCAGGATGGTTCATCATTGTGTTCCGCTATTGATCGGGGTGTTTCTCCCGGGCTTGGCCGAACGGCGGATAGTGCCGGAGGAGGAGATTAAGATAGACCCAGTACCGCCCGCCAGCCTTTTGCGCTTCGAAATCGCACAGCTTGAAGCACGCTATGACTCGGGTGCAAAGCTGAAGCCCTGGGCGAGACCCGGGTTTCGAACGACCCTGAATTTTACGACAACTCACCTCAGGCGGCGTGGTTGAACGCTTCTGCGATGCCCATCTTGAGCGGCTCAGCGGTCGCGAGCGTCACCTTCTGGGCGAGCGCCGCAAGTTGCTTGGTCTGCTCGGATAGCGTCTGGAGCTGCTTGCGTACGTGTTCGGTCCAAAGTTCTACGAAAACCGAAGGCGACTTCACGCCGGACAACTTCTGGACAAAGTCGAGGGTGGCGTTGGTGTTCGCACGAGCAAATTCGATGAACATATTGTTATAGTCCTGCACACCCTCAACCGCCGTCGAATAGCTGTTTTTGATGAGTTCGGCTGCTTCAGTCGAGGCAGCGTTGATGTTCTCGTAAGTTACTTTGGCTTGCGCAGTACCCTTTTCCGCCATGTCGCGGAATGCTTCCGGGGCGTCCTTCTTTGGGATACGGGCGGGTTTCGTAGCTGGGGTCTCGGTGTTCATATCCATGAGATACTTTTCCTTAGGGGCGTTTCGTGTTGGGAGTTTCCGGACGCGATGCCCTGAGCGCTGGTTCGACGTCTCTCGATCGCAGTTGGCGGAGCAAATTCCCGCAAGGGGCCGCGCAGCCGCAAGCGGTTGAGCTTGAGGTTGCGCTTGAGATGGGCGAACCTTGGAGCCGCTCCGCCAAAGGAACCTCACGCGCTTTTCTTGAATTTCGCGGCTTCCTCGGATCCGCCGG
>PLUZ01000519.1 GCA_003162995.1 Methylocapsa sp.
CGGCTTCGCCCAACAGCTCGGCTGTCGCTCCCGTAAACTCGATCCAGCTGGCGTATAGCCGCGAATCGGGCGATTCTTCCACCCAATGGGAGATATGCTCAAACTGATCTGGTGGGCAATCATCGGGCTGTTCCGATCAAGGGTTTCGCTCGAGGCGGAGATCCTGACGCTGCGCCATCAGCTCAATGTGCTGCGGAGAAAATCACCTAAGCGGTTCACGTTCAGCAACTTCGACCGTCTGGTTTTTGCCGGCCTCTATCGGATTGTGCCGCGCATTGTGAATGCCTTGGTTATCATTGAGCCGGAGACTGTGATCCGTTGGCATCGCGCTGGGTTTCGCTTGTTCTGGCGATGGAAGTCACGATCTCCCGGCGGCAGACCGAAAGTGGCGCTCGAAATCCGGCAATTGATCCGCGCCATGAGCCTCGCCAACCCACTGTGGGGCGCTCCGCGGATCCATGGAGAACTCCTCAAGCTCGGCATCGACGTGGGTCAAACCTCGGTCGCCAAATATATGGCAAGGCATAGGAGGCCTCCATCCCAAGGGTGGAAGACATTCCTTCGCAACTACGCCGATGGAATCGCCTCATTGGATCTCTTCGTCGTTCCGACACTCTCGTTTCGACTGCTTTACGGCTTGCTCATTCTATCCCACGGCCGCCGTCAAATCTTATGGCTGGGGGTGACGGCACACCCGAGCGCCGAATGGATGGCCCGGCAACTCATCGAAGCCTGCGGCTGGGAATGGACCCCGAAGTACATCGTCCGCGATCGCGATTCTGTCTATGGCGAAATTTTCACCCGGCGGCTCCCCGCCATGGGCATTCGCGACCGTCCAACCGCGCCACGATCGCCATGGCAGAATGGCCATACGGAACGGCTGATTGGCTCGATCCGGCGGGAATGTCTTGACCATGTCGTCGTCTTTGGCGAGCGACACCTGCGCCATGTGCTCCTTTCTTATATGCACTATTACAACAGCGCGCGGACACATTTATCTCTGAACAAGGATGCGCCGCTGCCACGAGCTGTTCAGGCTGTCGGGCGCATTCTCCCGACACCAGTTCTCGGCGGATTACACCATCACTATGTTCGGATTTGATTTCCGAGAGGGACAGGGGCAAGAATCAGGTGCATATGGCGTTATTGGCGCAACCCAGACCAAACTTGAACGGACCAGCCACAGCTCCCGTGGCGAAGTCCGCAAGCCAATAACCTCACGCTCTGACCTTGCAGCTTTCATTGCGCACGAGCTTTCCAAATCGCAGCATGACCGCGACCCTGTCAGATTCAAATGCCTTCGGGAAGGGTGCCATTGATTGACGCCGTTACAATTGACTCCAATGCGGGTCTTGTAACGCCGGACTTGATGATAAGTTGCTTTGCCGGCCGCTTCGTTCGGCAACGGCTCCGAGTAGGTTGGAACCCGCCGCGTCTTTCGAATCTCTGTTCGCACCGCGACCGCGCCTAGGTGATTCGCCTGGGTCGGTGGCGACCGGTTATAGGCGGAAGCGGCGCATCGCGGGGATCTTCCATCGGCGGCGGCGCCGGATCGGGAACCGGAATATCGGGTTTTGGCGGCGGCGCCGGTATCCCGTCCGGCCGAGTGCCAGGCTCGGTCGCGGTAGGTACGGGAAACTGCAGCGCATGGTCGGTGTTAATGTTTTCCAAGTCGAAAACCCTTCGTTACGCACGTCCCGCGCCCCGGTACGCACCACTCACGGTGTAGTGTTGTCACGTTCGTAAATTTTTCTTATCAATAGCGCGGGGCGCTTACAGCCCGCATGTCAAAATATGAATGCTTTAGGGCGCTCATCGCCGAGCAAAATCGGTTCGAAAATCACCAATTTTTGGCCAGTATGACAACGCCTTCGAGGCCGTTTCTCGATTTTATTTTGTGCGCCCCTGTCGCCGGTGAGAGGCGTCACAATCAGTGGCGCCGGTCGTGCCGATCGTCCATTACGTTGGCCTTCAGATCTTCGCGAACGAATTGCACGAGGCGGTGGCGTTGGCGGTCATCGGGTGTGTCGTAGAGCGGCTGCGCTGCGTCGGCGATCTGGCGGCACGCTGCCTGCCGCCTAAAACCAGCGTCCCCGGCCGTACCAGCCGCCTCCGCCAAGGAGGAGAACAAGAAGAATAATGATGATAAGCGTCGTGCTATCCATGATGTCCAACCCTCTCAATGCGATGGCTTCAGCTTGGGCTTCTCCACAATATCTGCCTTCGCTCGGATGACCTCGCCGAGCTTGGGCGCAACATCTGGGGAGATGCCCTCGTCTGCATACGATCCCCATTCAGGAAACGCTCCTGTCTGTTGGTCAGCCATTTATGCAATGATCACCGGGGGAAATGGTTCCCTCCAAGTGGACAGCCTTCCGGCGGCGCTCCCACGTTTGTCCGAGGGCAGGATCACACGAGACTACGGACGCTACGCGATACTCGCGATCAGCCGAATCTCACGCCGCCGAGCAGCCAGACCACGACAACAACGATCAGCACCAGACTAAAGGGCGGAATGGTCTGCGTCTTGATGCACCGCTTGAATTCTTCATGCAGGCGCATCAAAACGCAGACGGCAGCTTCCGCTCTCCCGGTTTCGCCTTTGGCGACGCCGCGTTCGGCGGTGGCAATAAGCCCCTTGTGGACTTCGATCGTAGCCGTCTGCATGTCATGCATATGCGACCAAAAGTCAGCGTCCTGCTTGGCATTTTCAAGCTTAAATGTGCACATATTGCGGACGCGCGGTCATATGAATACGATCCGCAGACCGCTTGATGTGAGCAATTCTGCACAGTTTTCACCTTGACGTGGGCGTAACATCACTTTCGCAGGGCGGTCGTCCCATCCTCCCTGACAGAACCTTTCTATCCATTCACTCTCTAAGGAAGGCACGTCCAAATGGCACAGTCACCGAAACATCCAGCGGGTGAACATCATCACCAGGCGGCCGCTCACCACCATGCCGCCGCGCATCATCATCATCAGGCAGAGCACCATCACGCGGTCGGCGAGCATGAAGACGCCAAGAAACATGCAACCGCAGCTAAGGAACATAGCGAGCTCGCTCACAAACATACCGTGGATGCTCACACTCAATCTCATAAATAACGAGGTGACGTGGGGACGGTGGTAGCCGTTTCCACGACCTTGCCCTTTCTGCGACGCGCTTCATGACTACAACGGCGGCATCGAAGTCCGCAGTACATTGTTGAATGTCGTTCTGCCCAACGAGCTGCAAATCAAGTCTTAAACGTGCTCATTTTGCGGCGATGTGAGCAATTTTGCACCGTTTCTATCTTTGCATCGGGATAGCTTCACAGGTGCAGGGGAAAGTCGCCCTCCTCCCTGACGGAGGATACGAAATTGCACATGTCGAACGATCACATTACTGGTCGGACTCATCGCCGGATGGCTGGCAGGCCAAATCGTGCGAGGCACAGGCTTTGGGATCATTGGCGATCTCCTAATTGGAATCGTTGGCGCCTTTATCGGTAGCTGGCTGCTGCCTCAACTCGGCATCCATCTTGGCTTGGGCATGATGTCAATGGCGGAGACAAATTGTGCCAAATAGCGGCGAGAACGTGTACCGATCTGGTTAAGAGAAAAGGGGCTATGAAGCCCCGGTTAATTTCGTGCTTCCCTGCCGATTCATGTTTTGGTGGTGAGGTCTCCTTCGTTTTGTGTTTTGGTGTTTTGGCTTTGCCCCTGGACCGGTCGCCGCTGCGCCTTCTTGCTGGTGGCGAGGCGGTAGCTTTCGCCATTCATCTCCAGGATATGGACATGATGAGTGAGCCGGTCGAGTAAGGCGCCGGTGAGCCGTTCCGAACCGAATATGGAAGTCCATTCATCGAATGGCAGGTTGCTGGTGACCAGCGTGGCGCCGCGTTCATAGCGCTGACTGAACACCTCGAAGAGCAGTTCAGAGCCGACCGCCGTGAACGGCTTTGTCATGTTCGTGAGTTTTACTTGTCAATAGGGCAGGGCGCTCTCAGCCCGCATCTCTATATTTCAATACCTTAGGACGCTCGTCGCCGAAGCAAATCGGCTCGGAAGTCGGCTATCCTTGCCCAATGTGACAATGCCCGTGCCGCATCATCGGGAATTCCTCGCAGACGGCGACGACAATCCACGGCGCCGATTCGCGGAAACGCTCATAGAGGCCTTCGCGGCCTTTGATGCTCCGATGCTCGTCTACTCGGCTTACGAACAGACAAAACTGAAAGAATTGGCTGGGGAGTATCCCGATCTCAGCGCGTCACTCCACGCCCTGATCGCCCGGCTTGTGGACCCGTTGCCAATTCTGGGCGGCGCCGTCTACTTCCCCGAATTCCGATTCAGCAACGCGATCAAATCGGTTGCCCCAGCCCTTTGTCCCGGTTTCCGCTATGACGACCTTGAGGGCGTTGCCGCCGGCGGCGCTGCATCAACTGCATTCCTACAGCTCGCATCTGGTTATCTCACGATTCCCGAGGACGTCGATCCTCTGCGCTCTGCGCTCCTCGAATATTGCCACCGCGACAACCCGCGCTATGGTAGAGTTGCACCGGGCATTGACACGCTTGGCGCTTCCATAAATGGCTAGCAAACCAACGGCGTCGAAAACCTGGCGGCGATTGAAAAGGCCAAAATCAGTTGCCGAAAATGATCAAAGGCGCCACATTCCGGGAAAGTCTCGAGGTCGTCTCGCAAGCCCAGTCCGTCGCCTGATTCAAGCCGTCACCCAAAATCACGCATACCTCAAAGGGAGAGCCCTCACATGCCGACATTGCTTTCGTGGACGAGCGTTGGGATCGGTGATCTCGACGTTTTCATCCCCTCCCCACCATGCTTGGTTGTGTATACATCTTACGCTGATGATGAGCCGGAAAGCACAGTCACTTTCATCTGGCAGGAAGAAACCACCGGGATCGTCCATCATCAGCTGCTGTTTATGGAGCCGGTTCCATTTGAGACGGCCCTCAAATGGGCGGAGGAGCATGCGCCTACGCGAAATATTGAACGGATTCATGTCAAACATGCGAGAACGAAAGAACCGCCCAAGCCAACGGCGCGAGTCAAACATGCGGTGAAAAAGAGCGCCGCGAAAAAGA
>PLUZ01000515.1 GCA_003162995.1 Methylocapsa sp.
CGACGGCGGTTGGTTCGGCGGCCATATTCGGCCAGAAAATTATCGAGTCGCTCGCATCGATCGGCGTCGGCGCGAACATCAAAACGGCAAGCGTCTCTGCGTCGTGGTGATGCGCCAACGTGNNAGATGAAGCGGATCGATCATGGCCAAGCGTATAGCGCGAATGACGCCTGCACGAACCAGGCGGAAAGCTATATCTCTCGGCTGCGGCGCTCGGAGATCGGGCAACATCACCACATCGCCGGGCCCCATCTTGGTCAGTATGCCGGCGAAATGGCATGGCGAGAATACATGCGCCGCAAAGCAACCGGCGCGCAGTTCAATGCATGCGGTCGCTTGATCCTCGGCCATCCGCCATCACGCCCCTGGGTTGGATGTTGGCAGCGTCATCTCCAAAAGGAGGAATTTCATCAAGCCGCGTGATCGGCAATGCGCCAGAGGACGCCATGGCCGACGCCGTCCGGAGCAAGCAGCCCGCGTTTATTGAGGCGCTTCAGTGTGTCTCTGATTTTCCATTGAACGCGGGCGAAGCTGGGACGATCAGCAGGGTCGAGACCTTTGTCGATCATCACGGCCCGGACGACGTCGGGCGCGCGGATCGGCTCACCCGCCCTGCGAAGCGCATCGAGCACGCGCCGCGGCAATTCTCCTTGCTCGAACCAGAGATCGGCTTGCCGAATCCTCTTCGCCGGGATCGTCTTCGGCTCCAGGTCCGGAGCAAACAGGCGAAGCGTGGCGTCAAGATGAACGAGATCAGCGCGAAATTGACCAAGCTGGCGCTCTGTTTGGGCGATGACGCCCGCAATCTCGGCGCGCTTCGCGACCAGCGCGGACACCACGTGGCTCTCCGCCATGACCTTCCTCGATCTCGCAAAAAAAATCGAGGTTGATTATCGCCGCTATGCTCATGACGTGTCAGCCCGGCGCTTGGTGCGTTTGCGCCAAGATACCGGAGTTTAGCAGATGGCCTTAGCCATCCCCGTCGCGTGCTCACTGTATTGCCAACAGTCACATCAAGTGAACCGCGAATGCGCGCTTTCCACCGAAAAAATGAGAGGGCGACAGCTTGGTGCGATGCTAGGGACGCGGCTTATCTTATCGGCGGCCTCGGGCTGGGCGGTGATCAATCTAAAAAAAGGCGGCGCCCTAGTCGCGCCGCCGAAGTATAGAGCGGGGAGGATGTTGCTCCGGGTTACCGAACCAGAAAGCACGCCAAATCGTTCTGTCGTAGGTGCGCAAAAGCATGTGCATAAGAGCAGCGAGTGTGAGGCTAACGAGGCAAATAAAACCCCCGATCTGGCGAAGTGGAGCCAAACCAGGGGCCGCCACCTCGGCCGCGCCCGGGCGGCTACCCACCAGGCGTCCCTCCCCGAGCCCGCCGGAGGGATATAAATGAGATCCAGTTGGTGCAGGACGAGCCTTTCCTGGACGTTTTGGGTGCATATTGGTCAAATCCTGGACACGCGGCCGGATGCGGAAATGCAAATAAAAAGCCCCTGATCTGGCGATCTGGAACCGGACCAGGGGCAGGCGTGTGTTCGGAGGAATCCACGTCTGGATAAATAAGCAATATTCGAACCAAGCTTGGTGCCGAACGCGGCCGGAGTGATCCGGGCGGGCGGCGGCGCAAACAGGCTCGTGAGTGGCAAGCATTGATTCTTGTGGCTACGGCACGGGAGGCGATGTTCGACCGCCTCGACTGCCAACTTGCACGATTGCGGCGTGAGCTTGAAACGGCCGCGCGGTTCAGGGACGAGGGGGCGGCGATCATCGCCGAGCTGGCCGCGATGGCAGGCGGTGCAGGCGCCTGCGCCATCTTGCCTTGCGCTCACTTCTCCGGATGCGCGAGGTGCCCGGCGTTTTGCAATGCGTAACGTTGGCCGTGGCCGCACGCCGGGCGGGGTGAAGTGATGATAATTCCCTCGCGTTCGAGAGCCGCGCGAACGTACCTGGCGACTTCGATATGATCAGCCGACCGAGACTCCGGACCATTGACCTGTAGCCAAGCGGTTCGAATTGCAGCGGCTAGAATTTCGTCGATGTCAACCATCGAAATTTTTCAAAACAAAACTCGAAGAACTACGAAATAAACAATCGAGGAGAAACGTGGGGCCGCCGCCGGCCGATGAGGGCGGGGTGCTGACCGGCGGCGGCGACTCTCGGGAGCCAAGATAGTCGCAATAATAATATTGGCCAAGAATGCTGCCAGACCCAGACAGGTTAATCGCCTAGCGGCATCGAGCCGCTTTCAGAAAATTGCTGGCCCCACGAGATCGTTTGGACGTGATGCAACGCGCGGCGTGAAATCGACCTTGCAGCCTGTGGTCTATAGGGCGATTATCACTCTGAGACGTGCGCAGAAATCCGTCGTCCGTCTTTAGCAACCCTAACATTTCGTCGAGTTGTTCCAGCACTCTGAGGCGGATTTCGATGTGCTTTTCCCTCCTGATCATAGCCTTCGCTCCTTAGTATAACCTGTATGTTACGCATGAAACAAAATTAGCCATTAACAAGGATCAAAGAATCTGGATCGCGAAATATCTTCAGCCATCAACATAAGGAAGCCCGGCTTACACTGCCGTTTCGGTCGCATGAATGTTTTGTAACCTAAGCGCATCGCCCTCGGCCATTGCCCGGGCACGAGGGCATGCTGAAAATCGTTTGCAGCCAAGACGGTTCACTCATTCCGCATAGGCCGGATTGATTGTCACAAAACCGCTTCCGCCGCGCCCCCTATTGAGGGGACGCTGGCCGACCCGGCGCGGGGAGATTTCAGGGAACGCCGTCACGATGGCCGCATTCACGCAACTTTGAAAGCAATAATTTCTTGCACGTCGCTGTTCGGAGTAGTTGCGATCAGGATTCCCCCGTGCCTTTGCATCTCCCATTCGGGAGTGACGTTGATTTGAAGCACACTGTATGACGGGACGGAAAAAATCAGGGGAGCAAGCAGATCCGGACAGTGCGGCTCCCAAAGCCGATTCTAGGGAGGTCGCGGATGACGCAGCCACCATTTCTGACGCGTCGTCGGCTGTCATAAACAACGTGGAGAGCGGCAGTGAGGCAGATAGCGCACCGAAATCTCAGGCTGACCTGTCCGCGCAGCTGTCGAATTTGGAAGCGCGGTTGCTGGACGCCTTCAATCAAAAGCTTGCGTTTGATACCTTCAAAGAAAAACAGATCGATCGTCTGCATGAGGAGCTTCAAGNNGATCTCGCGGGAAGATCCAACCAAGCTGACGGTTGAGCAGATTATTGGCTTCTTTGATAGTTTTCGCGATGAGATCGTGGACCTCCTTGCAGCGCGAGGGGTCGAGATGTTCCAGACTGCCGGTGGTGACCGATTCGATGCGCGGCGACAGTCTTCCGTGGGGACAGTGGAAACATCGAATTCAGAGTTAGCAGGTCGCGTTGCCGAGACCGCACAACCGGGATTTGAACAGGGCGCCACCGTGCTGAGCAAGGAGAAGGTCAAGATTTACTCGTTCGCTCGCTCGGATTCTGACGAGCCGAAGCCCTGACCAACAATATGACATCCGAACGGAGTATCTGATGGAATCGAAGCCAGTCTTCGGGATTGATCTTGGCACCACTTACTCGTGCATTGCCTACGTCGACGAACATGGCCGCCCTATCGTTGCCCCTAACTCCGAGAACGCCCTCACGACCCCCTCCGTCGTCTATTTCGAGTCTGGGAACAACATTGTCGTCGGTCAGATCGCCAAAGACACCGCCGAGGTCTATCCGGATCTGATCGTGCAGACGGTAAAGCGCCACATGGGCGACGCCAACTGGTTGCGCTCTTTTCATGGAAGGGACTATCGGCCGCAGGATGTGTCCGCTCTGATTTTGAGAAAAGTTGTTGGCGATGCAGAGCAGGTGCTTGGTCAAACGATCGAAGATGTCGTGATCACCTGTCCCGCCTATTTCGGCAATGTGGAGAAAGAGGCGACGCGGCAAGCCGGGACGATTGCGGGGCTGAATGTCCGCTTTGTCGTTCCCGAACCTATGGCCGCCGCCTTCGCCTATGGGGTGGATGCCTTGGAGGGCCAGACGATTATGGTCTACGATCTCGGGGGAGGTACGTTTGACGGAACTCTGCTCCGGGTGCCCGGCACAATTCTATCGACCGTCGGCGACCTCCATCTCGGCGGGAAGGACTGGGACGACGATCTGGTGACGTTCTTCACTCAGAAATTCCACGAGGTTACCGGCGTCTCGCCTGACGACCTCCTCAGTGATCTGCAGATATGGCAGGAGCTAACGAATGAGGCCGAGAAATGCAAAATGGCCCTCTCGTCGGCTAATTCTTATAAGCTGAGAGTCAAATCCGGCCTCCATAATGTGGCCATCGAAGTGACCCGTGCGGACTTTGAACAACTCACACGTCACCGGCTCGACCGCACGATTGAAGAGACTAAGATCTTGTTTGAACGCGGCCGCGAGCAAGGGGTTTTAATAGATACTATCTTGCTTGTTGGTGGTTCGACGTTCATGCCCCAGGTAGAAGCGCGGCTGAAGCAGGAGTTTCCGTCGTGCAAGCTGCTCCGTAGAGATCCGAATCAAATCGTTGCCAAAGGGGCCGCGCTCATCGGTTACAAATATCAAATTGACGAAGAGATCGAGGGACTGATGACGCTGGGAGTGAGCCGGGATCAAGCGATCGAGAAGGTCGCTAGCGCCACCGGGATGACGCCCAAGGCCATCACCCTATTGAATAAAGCCGTCCTCAGCACGGTTACAGCCAAAAGCTTTGGCGTGGTGGTATTCAATAAGGAGAAAAACGAGGATGAGGTAATGAATCTCATTCAAGCGGATGATCCTCTACCAATCAATGTCACTCGTGCAGTGTACACAGTCGTTGATCGACAAACTCGCGTCATCATAAGTGTTGTGCAGAATAAGCACAGAGTGACTGGCGAACAGCATGTCGTGCCTACGGACGAGTGCGAGGAAATTGGCTCAGCAGAGGTCGTCTTCAAACATCCACTGCCGGCGAAGTCACAGATAGACGTCACTTACACCCTCGACCTTGATGGTATCCTCAAGGTCGAGGCGATCGATGTGACCACCCGCGCTAG
>PLUZ01000117.1 GCA_003162995.1 Methylocapsa sp.
TTTGGTATAGGGCGATTATCACCCTGAGACCTACGCGGGAATCCGTCGCCTGTCTTTAGCAACCTTAACATTTCGTCGAGTTGTTCCAGCACTCTGAGGCGGGTTTCGATGTGCTTTTCCTTCCTGATCATAGCCTTCGCTCCTTCTACGCATGAAACAAAATTAGCCATTAACAAGGATCAAAGAGTCTGGATCGCGAACTATCTTCAGCNNATAAGGAAGCCCGGCTTACACTGCCGTTTCGGTCCGATGAATGTTTTGTAACCTAAGCGTATCGCCCTCGGCCATTGCCCAGACACGAGGGCATGCTGAAAATCGTGCGCAGCCAAGCCGGTTCACTCATTCCGCATAGGCCGGATTGAGTAGCACGAAACCACGTCCTCCGCGCCACCTATTGAGGGGACGCTGGCCGACCCGGAGCGGGGAGATTTCAGGGAACGCCATCACGGCGGCCGCCTGCATTCATGCAAGCTTGAAAGCTCGGCCCTTGCGGAGCAACCACCCGACGCGGAATATGACGGCAAATCTGTTGAAGGATGCGGCACGGCGTCAAGTTCGGCGAAGCGAAAACATGGGATAAGTCATGAAGCTATGGGAATACACAGGTGAAGAATTGATCGGTGGTGCAGAGATTACGTCTGATGTGATCATTGCCCCAGAGATTGAGATGCCATGGGAAAGCGATAAGGTCGAGAGGATCATATCGATGCCCCACTATGCTACCGCCCCTGCGATAGGACATAGGGGCTTAGCGGATCAGGTTCTGCTAGAACGCAATGGCGATGGTTGGAAATGTGTAGGCACTACGTTGACGACACCATTATCGTATTTCGGCGGGTGCAAAACACTGGCCTAGCGGACATCCTGTTCCTTCGCTGTATGGAGCATCGAAACAAGTTGCCGATCACTACTGCTCTTAACGAAAGTGCGCTGAGGCTCTTCAAGCGAGTGCGTAAGAGGGAAGTCGAAAAAGCAAAGGGAGAGGGATGCAACGTGCCTGAAAGGGTTCTGGAAGAGTTCCCTGACCTTGAGGACGGTAACTGAGCACAGCCACTGCTGCGCGCTTAGAAAAGACCTGGATGGCTGATCAAGAATTTCGCAGCGGCATGGCGATTTAACGGAATGGGGCTTTGAGGAGTTCGGATGTGGACTTTGATAGAGAGCATCCCCCGAGACAATTTAGATGGTTGGTATCGCTGGCTGACGGGACTTGCCATTGGCCTTCCCATTTTGGGTGCCGTCTTGGGCGGTCTTTGGGGCTGGGGCGCATTCACTGTGAGCAACCGGATTGGAAATTTGCAATCCGCCGAAATGCTGACAATACAGACGCGCCTCAATAATGAGGTTAAGAAACATGCAGGGCGTCGCCTCAGCAAGGAACAGCATGATGAAATTGCTGCGGCAGTAAGGCGGGAACCGCCCATTAGAGTCACCGTAGCCTTCGATGGCAATGACCCAGAAGCATCAGTTTTTGCGGCAGACCTAATTAGCTCTTTCGAGGGCGGCGGAGCCGTTGTTAATCCGCAACCATCAGCCGTATTTATTGCCCAAATGCCGGTCTCTGGGCTGTTGCTAGAGGCGTCCCAAGGTTTTGACGCCACCAAAATCGAGAGTGCTATTTCAAGCGCGGCGTCAGTTGGAAAAAGCGAGAGCTTGAAGAATTTTCCGGCTCACAGCCGCGCCGACATCTATTTGTATGTTGGCCATAAGCCACAGGCATTGTGAGCCGTGCAAAAATGAAGACGCTCACCCCTCCCCTACTTCTTGGCACAACGAGGGTCTGCTCTCTGAAGCTCGCCAATCTTCTGATCATCGAACGGGATAGGAGCACAACCGTGCCCCTTTTCACATACGAAGTCGAACCTAGCCGCAGGCTGATGACAACTTAGGCACGTGACCCCTTGCGAGAGATTGACGACGTCGTCTCCCCGATCTCTGATCTTGGTGCCTGCCTCCGAGAGATCCAAAGCGAAAAACTCCCAGCCGTTCGTTTTGGGAAATTTCTCACGCGGATGCTTCACCATTGCTTCAAAAGGAACAAGCTGCAGGATGGTGCCAACGGGATACTCCCTGTCCGGTATGCCATCTCCGAAGATACGCATTGCCTCTTTCAACTTCTCCGGATCGGAATGCTTGATGCGCGTATTTCTGACTTTTGGCCATTCAAGGATGCAGTCAAAGGTTTGCTCAGAAACGGCAATATCGTCAGCAAACACGCTGCAGACCATGCAGAATCCAACCCCAGCCAAAATNNATGAAATGACTCATGCAGTTTACTCCTTTTCCTTCTTCTAGCCCTATCCGAACTTGGAGCGAAGTGGAGCCCGCGCACAGAGCCCTCTTTCTGAAGGAAGGAATGTAGGGGTCGTCAGCGGGTCAGTCACCAACTCACCAAACCCAAGGGGTAGCACAAGGGGTCTCGTGCCATCAATGAAGCGCGGCAGAATTCAAGGAGTGAAGGCCCCGTATAGACTGGCGGAGGTTCTGGCAAGCGACGGCGTTCGACATTGCCCCATGGAGTGGCGCATGGGATGCCCCTAGGATTGGAGCGGAGGACAGGGCGCGGCGGTCAGCC
>PLUZ01000539.1:0-1388 GCA_003162995.1 Methylocapsa sp.
TTGAGGCAGATGCCGCCGAGATGCTCGCGCTCGACGACGGCCGTCTTGAAGCCAAGCTGCGCCGCGCGGATCGCCGCGACATAGCCGCCCGGCCCGCCGCCAATGACGAGAATATCGTAAGCGTCAGCCATCCGTGCCTCGCTTTTCCCCTCTCCACAAGGGGTGGGGAAAATACCCGCCAGACTCTATCTTCACACAAGCATCCCCGCCGGTTGTTCGATCAAATCCTTGAACGTGGCGAGAAGCTCCGCGCCCAAAACGCCGTCGACAGCGCGGTGATCGCAGGACAGCGTCACGCTCATCACGGTTGCGATGGCGGGCGCGCCATTCTTGACAATAACGCGCGGCTCCGCGGCGCCGACCGCGAGGATCGTCGCTTGCGGTGGATTGATGATGGCGGAAAAGCTCTTGATGCCGAACATGCCGAGGTTGGACACCGCCGTCGAGCCGCCCTGATAGTCCTCCGGGAGCAGCTTGCGGGCGCGGGCACGGGCGGAAAAATCCTTCATCTCGCGCGAGATCACGGAGAGGGTTTTCGTCTCGGCCGCGCGGATGATGGGCGTGATGAGGCCGCCAGGGATCGCTACCGCGACGCCGACATCGGCATGTTTGTGTTTCAACATGGCGCTCTCGGTCCATGTCGCATTGGCGTCCGGGACGCGCATCAATGCCAAGGCGAGTGCCTTGATGATGAAATCATTGACTGAGATTTTATAGGCGGGGTTGCCCTCCTTGTCCTTGGGCGCGGCGGCATTGATCGCCTCGCGCAGACTCATGAGCGCGTCGAGATTGCAATCCGCCGTCAGATAGAAATGCGGAATGGTCCTGGCGGCTTCGACGAGCCTGCGCGCGATGGTTTTGCGCATCAGATCATGCGGCACTTCCTCGAAAGAACCAGCGGCGTAATTTTGTCTGATAAGCTCATCGGAAGGCGCCGGGGCGGGCAATGGCGCGGATGGCGCCTTCAAGTCTTGAATGCGTGGCGCGGCCGCAGCGCGAGCGAGCGCCGCCTTTACATCGCGCTCAATAATGCGGCCATGCGGACCCGTGCCCGTGATGGCGGCAAGGGCGAGACCCGCCTCCTTCGCAATCCGGCGCGCAAGCGGTGAGGCGAAGACACGGGGTCCGCGCTCACCATTCAGAAGTATAGGCGCGGCCGAGACGGCTGTTGGCACGGCAAGCGCCGCGTCCGGGGTTTTTTCGCTCGAAGGCAGAGGCCCGCTCGCGACGGACTTTGCGTCCTCCCCCTCGCCCGCGATCAAGCCAATGACATTGTTGACCGGCACATCGGCGGTGCCCGCAGGCACGACGATCTTCGCCAGCACGCCTTCATCGATGGCTTCGACCTCCATGGTCGCCTTGTCGGTCTCGATCTCGGCGAGCACATC
>PLUZ01000539.1:1407-5876 GCA_003162995.1 Methylocapsa sp.
GGCTCACATCCTCTTGCGGTTCAACGATAGAGCACCGCTTTGGCCGCCGCGACGACCTCATCTGCATTCGGCATCGCAAGCTTTTCGAGATTTGCTGCATAAGGCATCGGCACATCCTTGCCGCAAATCCGCACNNGTGACACAGCGGCCGGTTTTCTTGACCGATTGGATAATCGTTGCGCTGTCCATCGGGCGGATCGTGCGCAGATCGACGACTTCGGCGTCGATGCCCTCATGTTCCAGCTCCTCCGCCGCTTTCAAGGCATGCACCATGCCGATGCCGAAGGACACGATGGTGACATCCTTGCCGGCGCGGGCGATCCGTGCCTTGCCGATGGGGATGAGAAAATCATCAAGCTTGGGCACTTCGAATTTGTGCCCATAAAGGATTTCGTTTTCGAGAAAGATGACCGGGTTCGGGTCGCGGATCGCGCTCTTCAAAAGCCCCTTGGCATCGGCCGCCGTAAAGGGCATGACGACTTTGAGCCCCGGAATATGCGAATACCACGCGGCATAATCCTGGCTGTGTTGCGCGGCGACCCGCGCCGCCGCGCCATTGGGACCACGAAACACGATCGGACAGCTCATCTGACCGCCGGACATATAGCGCGTCTTGGCGGCAGAATTGACGATCTGATCCATCGCCTGCATCGCGAAATTGAAGGTCATGAATTCGACAATGGGGCGGAGACCTGCGAGCGCCGCACCTATGCCGAGCCCGGCAAAACCATGTTCGGTGATCGGCGTATCCACAACCCTGTGGGGACCGAATTCCTGCAGCAACCCCTGCGTGACTTTATAAGCGCCTTCATATTCCGCCACCTCTTCGCCAATGATAAAAACACTGCCGTCGCGGCGCATCTCCTCGGCCATCGCGTCGCGCAAAGCCTCGCGCACGCTCTGCGTCACCATTTCCGTGCCCTCGGGAATCTCGGGCCTGGACTCTTTCGCGGGTTCGACCGGCGTGGCGGCGCGCTCAACGGGCAGAGGGACCGCCGTCGCGGTACTCGTCACCGGCTCCTTGCCGCCAGTTGCACCGCCGCGTGCGTCTTCGCCATTGCTTGTGCCTTGTGTTGCGCCTGGCTTCGCGGCGGCTGCCGGCGGCGCCGGGACCTGCGCCGATCCGGCCTCCTCGCCCTCAGCTGTGATCACCGCAATCGGCGTGTTGACCGCGACATTGTCGGTTCCGCCCGGCACCAGAATCTTGGCAAGGGTGCCGTCATCGATCGCCTCGACCTCCATGGTGGCCTTGTCGGTCTCGATCTCCGCGAGGACATCGCCGGAGCGCACCGCGTCACCTTCCTTTTTCAGCCATTTCGCGAGACGGCCCTGTTCCATCGTCGGCGAAAGCGCGGGCATGAGAATATTCGTCGCCATCTCTTGTCCTTATCTTGCCCGACTCATGATTTCCTGATTATGCCAATTATACTAAGATGTCGGTCCACAATTCGGCCAAATCAGGTTCCGGCTCGTGCGAGGCAAAGTCCGCGGCCTCGGCGACGATCGCGCGGACTTCCGCATCGATCTTCTTGAGATCGTCTTCACTGGCTTGCTTGCTGGCCAAGAGACGCGCGCGAACCTGTTCGATCGGATCATGCTCCTCGCGCATTTTCTGCACCTCGTCCTTCGAACGGTATTTCGCCGGGTCAGACATCGAATGGCCGCGATAGCGGTAGGTCTGCATTTCGAGGATGATCGGACCCTTGCCGGCCCGGCACCATTCGGCGGCACGGGCCGAGGCAGATTTCACCGCGCGCACATCCATGCCATCGACCTGCTCGCCCGGAATGTTGAAGGACTGGCCGCGTTTGGAAAAATCGGTCAACGCCGAAGACCGGCTAACGGATGTGCCCATCGCATAGCGGTTGTTTTCGATAATATAGACAACAGGCAGTTTCCAAAGTTCCGCCATGTTGAAACTCTCATAGACTTGGCCCTGATTCGCCGCGCCATCGCCCAAATAAGTGAAGCAAATTTTGCCATTGCCGCGATAAAGATTAGCAAAAGCCAGCCCGCTGCCGAGCGGCACTTGCGCGCCCACAATGCCATGGCCGCCATAAAAATGTTTTGCCGTCGAAAACATATGCATGGAGCCGCCCTTGCCTTTCGAGGCTCCGCTCCGCCGCCCGGTCAACTCCGCCATGACGGCCTTTGGGTCCATGCCACATGCGAGCATATGGCCATGATCGCGGTAACTGGTAATGGTTTGATCGCCTTCCGCCGCTGCCATTTTGACCCCGGTCACGACCGCCTCTTGACCGATATAGAGATGGCAAAAGCCGCCGATGAGACCCATGCCATACATCTGACCGGCTTTTTCCTCGAAGCGGCGGATGAGCAACATATTGCGATAGGCGGTCAGTTCCTCTTCCTTACTGAAAGAGGCGCCGTTCGCGGCCGCGTTTGGCGCTTTCCCGGGCGCAATTTTGCCGTCGATGGCGGAGGATGCGGCGGCCATGAAAAGCCCTTTTGTCGTGACGGAGGCAACTTGGAGCAAAATAGCGCGGCACCGGGAGGAAAGCGAGCCCCTGGTGATGGGTTCAAGCCGTCACTGAACAAAATCACGCACTGAGAACGATCAGCTGCCCTCGTAGTGGGGCAAAGAGCCACCTCGCGGCGACTGCGGTCAGGCGAGCCACCATGTGCCAAAAGCGAGGCTTATCAGCGTCAACGGCAGGCCAATCCGCCAATAGGCGAGAAAAGAGATTGTCACCCCTTCCTTGTTGGCGCGTTCCGCGACAATAAGATTGGCGACGGAGCCGATCAAAGTGAAGTTTCCGGCGAAAGTGGAGCTCATTGCCACGATTCGCCACGCTTTGCCTGGATCCGGCAAATGCGTGACGAAATGTTTCAAGATCAAGACCGCCGGCACATTGCTGACGAGGTTTGAGAGAATTGCCGTCACGCCAGATAAAATCCAAGGGTCTTCGAAATGAAACTGCCCGGCAACGGCCTCTATGAGATTGGGTGTCACCAGCACCTTTTCAGCACCCGCCACGACAATGAACAGCCCTGCGAACATCAACAATAGGCCGCCATCTATTCCGGCATAAAGTTTGCNNGGTTAACCGCGCGCGACATGAGAAGAAGCGAGCCGCCGATGAGCGCCGCTTCGGCGATTGGAAGCCCCATGAAGAAGCTGGCGATTACTCCAAAGGTCACGAGCAGCCCCTTGGTCAGTTGCCTTGGATGGTGGCGCGGGAGCGTTTCCTTCACGCTCATATTGAAAGCAGTTGAGAATTCCTTACGATAAAACAGGATGATCAGCCCCGCCGTCAGGGCGAGGGCAACTGCCGCAGCCGGCGCGAGCTTGCCCGCGAAATCCGCATAAGCGAGATGCGACGAGACGCCGATGATCATGTTTTGTGGATTGCCGGTGAAGGTCGCGGCGCTGCCCGCGTTCGAGGCCATAGCGACTGCAAGGAGATAGGGCACCGGGTTGCGGCGTAATGTGCGGGTGACGTCGATGACGAGAGGCGCCATCACGAGACAAATCGCGTCATTGACCAGAAAGGCGGAGAAAAACCCGGTGACGATCACGGTTGCGGCCAAAAGCACGGGTGCCGAATGAGCACGGCGCAGGGCGAAACGGGTCGCGAGTTCGAAAAAGCCCGAAACGCGCAACTGGCTCACAATGATCATCATGCCGAGCAAAAGCGCGATGGCATCGAGATCGACGGCTTTTAGCGCTTCATCGAGACTCAAGGTCCCAAGACCGATCATCAGGCTTGCGCCGACGAGCGCCATGCCGGCGCGATCGATCCGCAATCCAGGCGCGCGGCCGAGAGCTACTCCCGCATAAGTCAAAACGAAGACAACAATCGTGGCGTACATCCCGAGCGAAGCAGAGCTCATGGGGCTATTGCTCATTTCGCGATCGCACTTGGCGCATCCGCGTCGAAGTCTCGTGTTTCCGGCATCCCAAAGAAATACAGCAGAAATCCAGAAGCCGCGATTCCAGCCAAAACGAGAAAGGCGGCGGAATAGCCCGCGTGAACGACGACGAGACCGGCCAAAGACGTGCTAAGCGACGCACCAATACCTTGCGCGGTTATCACGGCGCCTTGGGCCAGATTGAAATGGCCGGTACCGCGGGTTAGATCCGCGACAATAACCCGGGTTCACCAACTGAACTCGATTTTTGCGATTTTTCGGGTGTCTGATCACGACAAGGCCTTGGTTTTGAAGAGCCGATGCTTGTGAAACCGCTTGTGGTGCCGACCAAGTCTCTTGCGCTGCTATTGGCTAGGCGCGAGTCTGCGTCATGTTTTTGCGCTCCAAGATTCGCCGCAAGGACGGAAAGGAACATCGCGCGTGGTCGGTTGTCGAAAACCGGCGCGTTCATGACGGCCGCGTGGTTCAGCGGCAAGTGTTTTATCTTGGAGAGATCAACGACAGCCAGAGAGCGGCCTGGAGCAAGGCGATCGAGGTCTTTGATGAGGGTGCCGGGCAATCCAAACAGATCGCGT
>PLUZ01000412.1 GCA_003162995.1 Methylocapsa sp.
CAAGCCTCATCCGGCCAGCCCCCGCATAAATCCAACGTCGCTCGCCCGGGAATTTGCCCCGTTTACTATCATGGGACGATCGCAATAGGGGTCAGCAACCACATAGCAACTGCCGATCAAGGTAATCGAAGGCAAAACTTTCCTCGCCAGGACGTCAACGTAACTAGCTGCGCTGGCCTGAAAATCGCGCTTGCAAGCGCATCTTCGCAACCAATAGCGTCTAAAGCTTCAGTCTCTCCCCTTCAGTCGCTGAGCGTTTCGCCATCAATTTTTACTGTCTTCATTTTAGCGGCCTGTTCAACCCGGGACCGAGCTTGCCGGCTGAGAGGCGCGACCATATAGCCACACTCAAGATCGCCAATCACTACCGACTCTTCGCGACCCCACGTTCTGCTGAACTGTCACACTCCTCGTCATAGAGGCCCGCGATTGGGCGATTCATCCCCGCTCGTTGGGCCACCAATGGCGTATTAGTATGAATGGTGAAAAATCATACTGACGCGCGAGCCCGTCTGGCCATTTGGGGCTGATCAGGAACGCTGTTCCCGGGGCGATGGGGGGACGACGCATTTGCTCTCTTTACGTCCCCCCGGTTTTCAGCGCTAGTCGCCGCGCCAGAACGGATCGCGAAATACGATCGACCGCACCGATTTTCCATTCGGCCACTTCGGGGTTTGAATGGCCCAGTCGGAGCCTGCCGCGCCTGTCCTCGATTGGCGCCGTTTCAAGAAGTGTTCTGCATCAAGCCAATCTACCAGCGTGTCAAATTGCTTCGGGTCTGTCCCCAGCCATTTCCGCATCGCCGCAGCGTGCACCGTATAGATCCTGACGCCGCCATCCATCACATAATACCCGTCTGCGTCCGCGGGCGGAAACGACGCCGACGGCCCACGCATTTTGACCTTTTCCGACTTGAGATTGGCGCGAAGCGCGCGTTTCGCTTGGGTAAGCGCATCCTTCTTCTGACCGTGAACGTTGAGCGCGCGCCGCCAACAGGTCGCGACCACCCGTAACAGTTGCTCTGGCGTCCAGGGCACCACTCCCGCATCGATCGCCAAACGCCCACCGGCATAAAGCAGCCCGAAGTTTTGACGAACATGCTCGAGCGCACCTTTGACCACGGGGCTTTGTTCGAACTGGTCCATTTCGCGCATGTACTCCTCGATCCTCGCTTTGAGGGTATCACGCGAGGCGATGAGATGACCGATGTAGCGCCGAAAGGCCGTTCCATGATTGGCCTCGCACGCCTTGCGCAATTCGATGACGCGATCATCGGCCCACCTTCTCCGCTTCTCTTCAGGCAGGTTCGCCGGAAACCGATTGATGATCGAATGCCTGTTCGGCCGATTGACCGGCACGTCGATACAGCGCGCGTACTCGCCTTCGTCCCGTTTTTCCCCGGCGAAGTCCGCATACTCATCGAACGAATGCTCGGCCGTTGAAAAGTAGATTGTGCGAACCTCCGAGCTCGCGGCGGGCGCCGAAAATAGGGACTGGGTGTGTCGCAAGCGCTCATGACCTTCACCGAGCCGATAGATTGTCTCACGAATTTCGGGGTATGCCTTCCTTTTTGATCCGCCGAGCAGGCCAACTTCATTCAAAGGAAAAGGCATGTCGTTGTACATGCGCACGGACTCGCCCTTTGCTGCGGCGGTGGCGCCCCAGTTCGGAAGATCGGCCTCACGGCCGAGCCCAATCACGGACGCGCCTGCCAGCAGGGCTGTTGTCTTCCCGGCCTTGGCGCGGCCGAAGAGATTAATGCCGAACGACGGCCGTCCCGTAAATGACAGCAGCGGTGCCGCGACGGCCGCGCAAATCGCCAGCATCGCGACATTACTCCGCAAGGCTAGCTTTCCGACTGTGTCCCGCCACGTTTCCCATGTGCCGGCTTCGCTTAGGGCGATCTGGTGCCGCTCGCCGAGCCAGATGGGCGGCAGAGGCTGGCGCTTTGCCTTCGAACAGCCGATTACCTCCCTGGGCGTAACGAACCCGCGTCTGTCGGGGCGCCAGCCGACTCGAGCGGAATATACAAATCTCTTTCGCGGCTTAGACCCTATGATTTGGCTGAGTTTCTGATCCAACTTTTCGGGGCAAAGCGGCAGCTCTGCATTCTTGCGGACGAGTAACGAATAGAGCGCTTCGGGCTTTTGCAGATCTTGCCGGGGCACGCGAATTTGCCCAGGCCGATTTCCGACCTTCCTGAAATCGAAAATTTCGAATGCGTCGCCGGTGGCCTCGTCCTCTGCATTAGCGTAATGAACGATCGTGTCGAGCATGTTTTGCATGTTTCGTACTTTCTTTTTAATCTTATAAATCATCCCGCGTTTTCCTCTGTTTGTCTGTCATAGACAGCATCCGTTCATATGCAGTGACACGATGCGACACGCGTCGACATGACCCGCTCATGTCGGGACAGTTCGATTCCGACACGTTTGACATGTCGACACGGCGCGCCAGCAACATGCATAAGCATTCGTCATTGAGAAGCGACGCTTTAAAAATTGCGTGTGCTCATATTCAAAAGCTTCAAT
>PLUZ01000242.1:0-879 GCA_003162995.1 Methylocapsa sp.
AATTCAAATTATTTAATGGTACACTTTGCCTCTGCGATTTATACTCCTAGATGCCCATCTTCTGTGCTGTGATCCCTGCTCAAATGTCACTCCGGCCAGGGACTCGGGTTGCCAGTGAAGATCACAACAGACGATTTATGTTGAGTCGCGAAGCACATTAGTCCGCGTACCGCTGACACGGCGCTCGCTGAGGAACCATGGAACACGACCTGTAGCCCTGGGATAGAGGACGTCTGGAAGGATGTGTACGGCCATGGGGGCGGGAGGATTTTAATCGGCTTCGGCGTGCCGGCTTTCCGGCTGCCAAGCACTTCTGTGAGCCGCACAGGCCGGAAATTCCAAACCTCGACCCCTACATCAAACTGACGCGGTAGCGGCTTCAGGCGGCCGTGACTATGGCCATGCAGATTGACCCAACCTTTGCTCATATTCCGCCAGGTCCGGAAGGGATAATGGCACAAGACGAGGTGCGCGCCATCGACACTCACTTCAGCATAGGGCTGGATGCTTTCCTAGCCATCGTAGCCATTGACCGCAGCATCGTCATTTTTCCCTGTGATCGCCGCTGCATAGCGGTGGGAAACTGCAGGAAAAGATCGAGTCGCAACTCGCCGCTATCAAGCAAATACCTAGGCTCGTCCATTCATTCTTCAAAGCTCCGATCATTCTTCAAAGCTCCGAGTGNNNCTCGACCGATCCTTTGCGGGATCCTCGCGGTCATCGACGAGGAAATCAAGGCGTTGAACTGGAAGCTTTGGCATGGGCAGGTTGAACGCGCGATTTGCGTGCTTGAAAAGATTGTCGAGGATATGAACGAGCTGGGCGCGTTTCGACCAGCCTGGCGGACTCCGCGGTCAATTCCTTGGTTCCGAAAAGGAT